>JABDCJ010000027.1:68-427 GCA_013288145.1 Nitrososphaerota archaeon
CTTCAAAGAGAAGCGATAAAAGTTCGGCCGCAGCAAGCAAGTGTCTTGAATCTTCGATCTCTGCCGTCACCGGCGCCGGCATAAAGACGCGGGACATTGGAGGCAAGTCAAGCACCGTTGAAGTCGCTCGCGCAATCTGCGAGGAAATAAGAAAACAAACTGGTCTAGGGGTCGATGACGGTAACATGGAAGCAGTAAAGGAGGATGTGGTTCTGAGATGGTAGTGGAATTAGAGTTGGAGGAAGAAGTAAGGCAAAGACCTACCGACATACAAAAGCAGGAATTTGTATGGATGAATGGAAAGAACGTTACGTGGGAACAGGGCAGCGTTCCGGTAATGTCGCACGCGCTGCACTATG
>JABDCJ010000027.1:437-33867 GCA_013288145.1 Nitrososphaerota archaeon
GAAGGGATCAGAGGATACGGAGTTAATTCAAACGTCCTAATATTCAGGCTGGGCGATCATTTTGAGCGGCTGATGAACTCAGCTCGAGTTTGCGATATCGAGCCGGAATATACGGTCGAAGAGCTCGAAAACGCGTGCGTATCACTCATAAGATCAAACAAGATCAAAGAAGATTGCTACATTCGACCGATAATGTTCGTGGGCTTTTCGGGGATTAACCTGGGATTCATCGGCTATCCAGTGGAGACCGCCATTATTGCGTTCCCGTTCAAAAATTACTTCAACAAACCCGGTCTGGATGTTTGTGTTTCGTCCTGGACCAGATTGTATGATCCCGTGACCCCGCCAATGGCAAAGATTTGCGGAAACTATGTCAACTCAGTTTTTGCTAAGAGAGACGCGGCTAAGAACGGCTACGACGAAGCTATAATGCTTAACACCGAAGGAAAAGTTTCTGAAGGAACCGGCGAAAATATCTTCGTAGTGAAAAAGGGAAAGATATACACACCGCCCATTGGCGCGTCGATTCTTGACGGAATTACAAGAAATTCAATTCTCGAGCTCGCGAAAGAAAACGGGCTAGAACTTATCGAGCGCGACGTCGCCAGATCTGAGCTTTACACGGCAGACGAGATCTTTCTCACCGGAACCGCTGCTGGAGTGGTGCCGGTAATGAGTGTCGATAAGAAGAAGGTTGGAAATGGAACTGTGGGCCCGATCACGAAGGGCTTGTCGGAAAGTTACTTGGCTCTTGTACTCGGCAAGATGACGTTCGGTCACGATGACTGGATTACAAAGGTCTATTGAATTTCAAAAGGAAAATGTAGAAAAATAATGTCAGAACAATCAATGGCTGGTAACGCCGTCGCGTATTACGAAAAGGATGTTACTACGACCGATGTGCAGAGAAAAGAAACCATAGCTGTACTAGGCTATGGAATCCAGGGAAGGGCACAATCGGGCAACCTGGCGGATTCAGGTTTCAAGGTAATTGTCGGCCTTCGGCGGGGAGGCAAGTCCTGGGATCTCGCAGTAGCTGACGGACACAAGGTTATGGAGGTTGCTGAAGCCGCGCAAGCTGCAGATATCATTCACATGCTCGTCCCCGACATGGTTCAGGGGGATGTTTACGATGAAATCAAACAGTACGTAACTGCCGGAAAGGCACTTTCCTTTTCCCACGGCGCGTCGATTCACTGGGGATGGGTAAAGCCGCCTACGGACGTCGATGTATTCATGGTTGCTCCAAAAGCGCCGGGGCAGCGGGTTAGAGAAGTATACCTGCAGGGATTCGGGACGCCTTCTGTGGTTGCAGTTCAACAGGATTCTACGGGTCGAGCATGGCAAAGAACGCTTGAATTTGCTAAAGGGATTGGCAGTACGAGGGCCGGAGTCATAAAGACCACGTTCAAGGAGGAAACCGAATCTGATTGGTTCGGTGAGCAGGTAGACCTCTGCGGCGGAGCTGACCGACTAATTCGGAACGCTTTCGAAGTTCTCGTTGAAAACGGCTACCAGCCTGAGATTGCCTACTTTGAGTGTCTGCACGAGCTCAAGCTGATTGTCGACTTGATACAGAGGTACGGCATCGCCGGGATGTACCGCGGGGTTAGCGAAACTGCAAGGTACGGTGGTCTGACCGTCGGAGGGAACGTGATAAATCAGGAGACAAAAGAGAGAATGCGCGACGCCCTAAAGGATATCCAGTCTGGAGCTTTCGCAGACAGATGGGTGAACGCTTACCGTACCGAAAAAGCGCGAGCCTTTGAGAAATACATGGAGGAGCTCGATGCCCATCCTATCGAGCAGGTGGGACGCAGATTGAGGCAAATGATGTGGCCAGAGGATTCCAGCGGTTCGACAAAGGTTTCAAGCTGGTCAAAGCTCGCGAAGAGTTCTTCGTCCTCGAAGAAGACTCCAGCAAGAAAAGCCGCTTCGAAGAAATCTGCAAAGCCCAAACGATCCAAAAGTAAGAGCAGAAGCTGAGAAAAGAATTCGAAGCTTAACCGTTAATTTTACTCTCTCAGATCTCGTCGGATTGATGAAGAGATGAAGACCTCACCCTTAGCGCCCAATTCCACCAAGAAACTACAGATAATGGACTCGACTCTTCGTGAAAGAACTTTTGGAGTGTCTTTCTCCGTCGGAGAGAAGTTATCGATCGCCAGCGGGCTCGATTCTCTTGGAGTTTCATACGTCGAGTCGACATTTTCAGCAGGGAACCCCGGGGAGATCGAATACCTGAAACAGGTGCGCTCCCTCTTAAAGGGAACTTCACAGCCGGTTCTTTTCATGCCAGATTTCGACCCCTCATCTATTGAATCGTCTCTTCTTCAAGAGTCGCTGGGGTCGTGGGTGAAAAACATCAGTGTTAGGGCAAATTCATGGAAATCACACCTTCGCAATGGGCTCCCGCAGAAGAAAATCGAACCTGAAGCAAATCTCGTTGATCTGAAGAAGATGCTGAAGGCGCTCCGAAAAGACGCGTCAAGGGATGTTTTTCTTTGTGCGGAACACTTTTTCGATGGCTTTTTCGAAGACACCTCTTACGCATTGAGTATCCTTGAGACCGCAGTGGAGTGCGAGGTCACAAAATTGATCCTCTGCGACTCGCGCGGAAGTTCGTTACCTGAACAGGTCGCGAAAGCGGTAAAGCTTGTGCGCTCGCATTTTTCTTCAACTGACAATGTGTCGATCGGGATCCAGTGCCATAACGATCTTGGACTCGCTGTCGCAAATTCGATATTCGCGGTGCATGCGGGAGCAAATCTGGTCCAGGGTACGATTAACGGAGTGGGTGATAGATCAGGCAGCGCCGATCTCTGCCAGCTTCTTCCGGTATTGATGTTCAAGATGGGCTACGAGGCTCTGAATTCCCGCTTACCGGAAGATCAGCAGCTAATCTCACTCCGAGTTCTTTCTGAGAAGGTCTCGCTGGCTTCCGGAATTTCGCAGCCGCAACAGCCATTTGTTGGAGCGCTCGCATTCGCCCACACTGATCCGATCCATGCGGCAACTGAGATGAAGAACCCTGAAACTTTCGAAGCGATCAATCCAGCTCTGGTTGGAAATCGTCGTCTGCTCGGCGTTGATGATGCTTCCCTTGTGAAAAACGAAATGTCCGAGCTTGGCCTTTACACGAAAGACGGAGAAGAAGTTGCAAACAAGGTTCTAACAAGGATGAGGGAACTCGAGGCTTTTGGTTGCAAGTTTGAGGACGCAAAGGCAAGTCTTCACCTTCTGATACTGGAGTCGCTGGGCTACGCGATCTGGCCCTTTCAGGTTACCCGCTGGGAGACGAGTACTTCAAGGTCAATTAATGAATCGTCAACAGTGATTGGAACGATCCAGGTTAGCGTAGGGGCGCAGGAAGGCAAGTACGAGAAAACGATCACCGCAACTGAAAAAGGGGTTGGGCCGATTCACGCGATTGACCTCGCACTGAAGGAGTGTCTTCAGCAGGAATACCCGGAGCTAAAAAATCTCAAGTTGATCAGCTACTCCTTGAACATTGTTGACTCGCTCAGCGGGAGTGCCGCGACAGCGAGGGCAAGAACTGAATTCTCGGATGCAGAACCTCCCTCTGGGTTACAGGCTCAGGGTTCCTGGGCGACCACAGCCGTTTCCGAGGACGTTTTGGATGCGAGCATAAAGGCTCTAATCGACGGATATCGTTACAAGCTCATTTTCCGGAGCAAGTCAGTAAAGTATCCGCTGCCTGACTGGCGCGTCGCAATGAGTTGGAGGTATACAGACAGATGGTAACAAATCAACAGACAATCGTAGAGAAGATCGTTTCCCGAGCAGTTGGAAGACAGGTACGCGCAGGCGAACATATCGATGTGCTGCCAATCGACAAGCTGTACTTCAACGAAGTAATCGCCCCGCCCGCAATAATCAACTTTCAGAACGATTTCCAGAGTGTGTTTGCAGATGCGGCAAGCAACTCCCGGAAGAAACCCGGAGAGATTTCAGTCTGGGGAGAAGGAGGGAAGACAAAACTCAAGGTCTTCGATCCTTCGCGAGTGTGCTTCATCCCAGACCATACCGTACCCTCCTGCTCAGTAAAAGTCGCACAAGGTGTGAACCTGATGAAACAGTTTGCGGCCGATCAGGGAATCAAGATGTTCAAGGAAGGCGACGGAATCGAACACACCGTCGTCACTGAAGAAGGATTTGTCAGACCCGGTGAAGTCGTTGTCGCAACCGACAGCCACACCGACACGGTCGGCGCCATCGGAGCTCTGGGCTTCGGCATCGGCACTACGGAAGCAGAGTATGCTCTAGCAACCGGGGAAATCTACGACTTTTTTGTCCCCGAGACGTACAAGTTCGAAATATCCGGCGACTTTCATCCCGGAGTCTCGGCAAAAGATTTGATCCTCACAATACTTGGAACGGTGAAGGAAGGCGGCTGCTCTAAAAAAGTCGCAGAATATTCCGGTGACACGATAAGGAAAATGGGTATGGACGGCCGCTTTACCATGTGCAACATGTCGGTTGAAATGAGCGCGAGGACCGGCATTGTGAATCCAGACAAAGTTACCTCTGAATTTGTGCGCGACACTATCGAACGACATCCCGAGCTTTCACAGGAGCTGTCTTCGAGGATGGAAACCGGATCAATGGTTAGAAGTGATGACGGCGCTTCTTATGCCTCTGATATGGACCTCGACGCAGGCGAAATAGAACCACAGGTTGCGCTGCCACATTCACCGGCAAACACAAAGCCGGCGAGTGAGCTCTCTGACGAGCTGAACGTTGTCTTCATCGGCTCGTGTACAAATGCACGGCACTCTGATCTTGTCGAAGCTGCAAGAATAATCAAGGGAAAGAAAGTGAACCAGAACGTCAACCTTCTCGTGATTCCGACTTCGCGGCTTGTGTACAACTGGGCAATGGATCAGGGAATCCTGAAGATATTTGCTGACGCCGGCGCCAATATCGAGTCCTCCAACTGTGGCCCGTGTTTTGGGAAGCACATGGGTGTTCTTTCGCCTGGCGACCGTTGCCTCAGCACATCAAATCGCAATTACAAGGGAAGGATGGGCTCGCCCGAAGCGAACATCTACCTTTCATCTCCCGCGACCGCTGCAGCCAGCGCCATTGAAGGCAAGATAGCTGATCCGCGGAGGTATTATGCAGCTTGAAAGATTCACATTCTGTTCGGGGAACTGTGATTGTGAAATTCGGGGACGACATTAACACGGACTATATCGTTCCCGCGTACATCCTGCAGGAAGCCTGGGACAAGAAGTTTTTTGCAGATTATGCGTTCGAAAGATACAGCCCTGATTTTCCAAAGACGTGCAGATCGAATCCGAACAAGGATAACGTCGTCGTCGCAGGGAAAAACTTTGGCTGCGGCTCGAGCAGGGAACAGGCGGTCTATGCAATACAGTACAACGACGTTAACGCAGTCATTGCCGAATCGTTTCCGGATATCTTCTTTCGAAATTCGATAAACAATTCTTTCTGCGTTGTTAAAGTTGAAAGTGTCTCCGATCTCGTGCTCGGCGATCGCGTGGAAATCGATCTCCAAAATCTAGTCGTAAACATAGATGGAACGAGAGGGCGGATGCAAAAACAGATCACGATGAACGAAGAAGAAAGAGATCTACTTGTAGCAGGTGGACGTCTCGGCAAAGTGAGGGAAAGGCTCAGGGAAAGGTTACTCGCTACAAATTGACTTCCGTAATTGTTTCCAAAAATCTGTCACTCAAGAAAACTCCCGTTTCGGCTGCTATCCAAGGTGAACTTGGCGCATACAGTCAACAGGCGGTTTATTCGTTTTTCGGAAGGGACGTTGCACGGCAGATAATGCCATTGCCTACTCTTCAAAGAGTGTTTGCCGCAGTCGGAGGAAAAATGGGAGTTACTCCTGACTTTGCAGTTGTTCCCATTGAAAACAGTCTTGCCGGAAGTATCGGCGAGACAATCGATCTACTGATCAGCAGAAACGTGAGAGTGGTAGGCGAGACGAGCGAGCCGATATCTCACTGCCTTGTGATTCACAAGGACACGACCATCGACCGGATAACGAAGGTAATGTCGCACCCGCAGGCGCTTGCACAATGCAGGGAGTACCTGGACCGAAACGGGCGCCACTGGGAGCAGGTTTCAGTCTACGACACCGCAGGCTCCGTTAAGATGATCAAAGAGCAGAACCTGATGGACGTTGCGGGGATTGCAAGTGAGCTTGCTTGCGAGATCTACGGCATGAAACTGGCTGCACGGGAAATAGAAGACGATCCATCCAACAGGACGAGGTTCGTCGTGGTTGAAAACGCAGAGAACACTGAAAGTAATCTTCCCACGGAGCCGACTGGAGACGACAAGACATCTGCCATTTTTGCAACAAAGCACGAACCGGGCTGCCTTGTAAGGGCGCTTAGCTCGCTTTCCTCGCGAGCGATAAATGTCGACAGGATAGAATCCAGACCTATAAAGGGAAAGCCCTGGGAATATTATTTCTGGATTGATTTCTCGGGACATGTGAAAGATGAAAAGTGTAGGAAAGCGATCGAGGATCTAAAGTACCAGACTGAAGAGGTAAAGATCCTGGGTTCCTATCCGCGCGGCGTCTAAAAATTCTGTTTCTCAAAAAGGGTACCTAGATCGTGAGTCAGCAAGAGAAAATCTACGTCATGAAGTTCGGCGGTTCCTCGCTCGCTGGACCGAAGGAGATAGTGCAAAGCGCATCAATCGTAAGTGAATACAGCAAGGGTCGCTCGGGGCTCATCGTCGTTTGCTCTGCAATGGGTGACACGACAGACCACCTTCTAAAGGCGATTGATTTTGCAAAGAAAGGCAACATCGATAACGCAAGGCAACTGATCGCGGAGATCAAGAACCACCATCAGATTACACTTGAAAAAACGGTCGAGGACGTCGAGAAGAGAGAGCGGTGTACTGAGTGGATTTCTGAGAGGTTCGACGAGCTGGACAAGATACTTTTGGGAATATCGCTCCTCCGGGACCTGAGTCCGCGCTCTTCAGATTATTTTCTTTCATTCGGAGAAAAACTCTCGACAAATATCTTCGACGCAACTCTCCAAAGCCTAGGGCTGAAAACAAAATACCTCACCGGCGGCGAGGCCGGGATTTTAACGGACGAATCATTTGGTTCGGCAGAGCCGGTCGCCAAGCCAACAAACGAAAAGCTCCGCACCACGCTCTTGCCCCTGCTAAAGTCGGACGTAATCCCGGTTGTCACGGGCTATATCGCTGAAACCTTGGATTCGCACGAAATAATCACTCTGGGCCGCGGTGGTTCTGACTATACTGCGACCTTGATCGCAGCTGCAATTGATGCAAACGAAGTTCTGCTCTGGTCCGACGTCGACGGAATCATGAGCGCGGATCCAAAGATAATCAAGAACGCGAAGATCCTGGAGCAGATCAGTTACCTTGAGGCGATGGAGATGAGCGCGTTTGGGGCCAAGGCGATGCAGCCAAGGGCACTCGAGCCTGCGGCGAGAAAAGGGATTCCCGTTAGAATAAAGAACACGTTCAATCCTAAAGTTCCAGGCACGCTCATCCTCTCCTCAGATTCCGTAGTTAATGGAGTAAAGACAGGAGTGAAAGCTGTAGGCTCACTCACAAACGTCGGAGTGATCAACATCAGCGGTACGAGCATAGTTGGCAGTCCTGGAACCGCTGTGAAAATTTTCGAGATACTGAAGGAGCTCGGCGTCGGAATCTTGATGATGTCCCAATCGGTCTCGGAGAACAACGTGTCGCTCGTGATAAAGCGAAACGAACTCCCCAAAGTAGTCAGGGCCTTCAGAAAGGATCTGCTCTTGGAAGACACGGATGGATATGACACTGAAGGTGCTAAAGAAAGCCACAGTTCCCGCGCCTCGGCAAACAAAAATACAAAATTCAGCAAGCTGGATTATGAGGATGACGTTTCAATAGTTGCTGTTTTAGGGCGGGGCATGATTGGAACGCCCGGGATTGCTGGCCGGGTATTCAGCACCGTTGCAAAACAGGGAATAAATATCAGGATGATAGCTCAAGGGTCGTCCGAGATCAATATTTCGTTTGTGATCAAGGACAAGGATCGAAACAAGGCAGTTGCTGCGCTTCACGAAGAGTTCGTAGTTTAGAGGACTTTTCGGGATTAGTCAGTTTTCTAATCAGGTTACTTGCAGTTTTCTTCGGGTCTTTGCCGCGGAATTGAAAATCTCGCCGAAAGCGTGCTCAAAGTACTCAAGGGCCTTGGCGAGACTTGACTTTCCCGTAGGAGTAAGCTCATACACGGTATTGCGTCCTTTTATTTGCCCCTTAATCAGCCCGCGTCCGGTAAGATCTTTGAGAGCGGGATAGATAGTTCCTGGATTTGGCTTTTCGCCCCTTCTTTTCCCGATTTCGTTTGCAAGCTCCTGACCGTACATCGGACGGGTTGATAGCAACCAGAGAATCATGAACGACAGCATCCCTCGCATGTCGCACGTTTCTTCGGGTTCTATCTTATTCATCCATGAAATTCTATTCGGGCTTGCTAATTAAGTATCCCGGAGAATCCCGATTTCCTTATATTGGGTGACTAATATTGGGCATACGATAATAACCCATGATCGTCGAAGTTGCGAAATTGAGCGAAATTCCGGAAGGAAAAATGAAGCGCATCCAAGCGTTTGATTCCAGAGTTCTTCTTTCCAACGTAAATGGAAAGATCTATGCTACCCAGGACGACTGCGGACACCAGAGGGCTAGCCTTTCTCGCGGAAGTTTAGAAGGAAACGTTGTCACTTGCCCCCTTCACCGGGCAAAGTTTGATGTGACAACGGGTCAAAACGTTGCTGGTATCCAGATGGGCATGACTCCTGAGATGATGCAGAAGATGCCTCAGGAAATGATTACAATGTTTTCAAGGATGGGCGAGATCCTCTCCGAGATTGAAGTACTTCCATTGAAAACCTACAAGGTCGAACAGAAGGGAGACTCCATCTATCTCGACAGCGGTATGTGACCTACCCAGTACCTAAAACATACTCAAAAACTGGTAGTACCCGTCGGCAAAAAAGACAGCCCCGTGAAAGTATCAAATATTCCGATAAATGATATTGCCGGCGGGGCAACCACGGGACCCAATTTTTAGTTTTTCCACCAGATTTCTGATGTAGCTTTAACGAAATCTGAATCAACGGTGAGGAAAGCTGAGATACCCGAACTTCCGAGAAAAACCAAAGAGAACGCTGAGAAAGTTTTGACTGACGTGGTAAAATCAACTCCGATGGCTGGAACGCCTGAAGCATCAACGGTTTCAGGTACCAAATCCCCTGTTATCATGTCTGCAAGAACAGCGGTCTTGATCACAGCTGGAATCCTGCTGGCCCTATTGATGGGTGCATTGGATGATTTCGTCGTGCTAACCGCACTTCCAATTATACTCGTTCAATTCAGCAGCCCCAACAGCGGAACTTTTGTCATCAGCGCATACATCATAGCAAGCACCGCGGCTATCCCGATTTTTGCGAAATTGTCTGATCTCTGGAGCCGCCGAAACGTGTTCCTTGGTTCGCTCGTAATATTCATGATCGGTTCAGTGCTCGCCGGGTTGAGTCAGAACATCAATGAGCTCATTATTTTCCGCGCTGTCCAGGGTTTTGGCAGCGGCGGTTTCTTCCCTGTAGGAATTGCAATTGTCGCAGTGGTTTTTCCACCCAAGACAAGAGCGAGGGTGATCGGCGCGCTCTCAGGAGTATTCGGAATTGCAGTAGTTGCCGGCCCCCTAATCGGCAGTGCCATTGTTCAGTACACTACCTGGCGCTGGGTGTTCTACGTCAATATTCCCGTGGGAATTGTGGGATTGGTGGTAGTACTTGCTACGCTGGGTCCCCTCCGTCCAGAAATGGTTCGTAAGTTTGATCTCGTTGGAACTGCCCTCCTCGTCGGCTGGGTTGCATCGGTGATGTATCCCCTCTACGGGATCGCCGACAGCGGCTGGGCGTGGACAGACACTCGAGTAATCGGACTGCTCGGACTAGGAGCAGTGCTGATCATTGCATTTGTGATCTGGGAACTACGAGCGGAGAACCCAATAGTCCCTGTTCGCCTTTTCCGGAATCGCGTGATCTGGTCGGGTGGAGGTTCAACCTTCTTCGTCGGGATGGTATTCTTTCCAGTTGCTACTTTTCTTTCTCTTGTCGTTGGGTTGGTTCTGTCCGGCGGGTCGACCAACTCGGCGAACACAGTTCGTGACATTCTGTATTTCCTCGTAATACCTCTGGTCATTGGGGCCGGATTGGGCGGTCAGCTTCTCACACGACTTTCCTATCGATCGGTCTCAATCATTGGGATGGTTATAGGAGTCATCGGAATGGCCGGACTGACTGGACTTTCAACTTCAACACCGCTATGGAAGTTCGTGTATAGCATAATCCCGGTAGGTGGAGTTATCCTGCCACTGCTCCCTCTCGGTTTTGGAATTGGATTGACCTTCCCCGTGTATCTTCTGGCGGCTCAAAACCAGGTAAAGCAGGAGGATGTCGGAGAAGCAGGTGGCTTGATTCAGTTTCTGCAATCCCTGGGCGGCGCTGTTGGTTTGTCGGTACTTGCATCCCTTCAAGCTACGCGATTTGCCATTCTGGATCCGTTGCCGGATCCATCGTGTTTGACTCCCACCCCAACGATGCCAGTTTGCGCTAGCTTTCTTGGTTCGATGCAGGGTTCGCTGGTCAACTCGTACGATCAGGTTTTCGCCGTGATGGTAGCGCTGCTCGTGGTCGCACTTGTCTTCGCGCTATTCTTGAAGGGGAATTTACCGAAAACGACTTCGGGAGAACCCAAGGAAGTTGCAGGTAGTACTGGATCAAAGGAAACTCCCTTGAATTCTCCAGCTCTTACAAAAGAAATCCCTGCAAAGTCGGTTCCTTCCGAATAACCTTCAAAAAAGAAAATTAAGCCGGGGCTTTTTGCGGTTCGCTTAGGAACCGCTTTATTCCGGTCCCGAACATTAATACCGTCAACCAGAAACCGATGAGAAGAGCCAACCAGGCAAAATTGCTGTATAAGTTTAGGGCAACAAGACCCGCCGCAATGATCGTGGCTAGAATGAAGTTTGTCAATCCCCAGAGAACGTTAGTCCTCGGCGGGGATTTATAACCGGCAGGGCTCCGGAATAATATCCCAGCTGAACCAAATGCAAAATGCGGCATACCGTTCCCTAACAAGAATCCGATTACAAAGTACCAGATAAGAAAAAGCTGGAGCGCCAAGATATTTACCCTTCAGGTTTCGTTGAGAACGTTCTCTTTGAATTACGGTTTGCTGGACTGTGGAGAATCCTTTGAAGAAGAATTAGTGGTAGCCTTACCAGAATCCATCTTACTCGCTTTAGCAGACTGCTTTCTTGAGCCCAAGTAAAAGCCCAGAGCAGCCATGATCAATCCGAGAATAGCGACGGCGGAGCCTGCATAGATCCAAAACGGATTCCCACTCATTACGGAACCTCCAAGTATGCCATCTCCCTGTAGTGCAAAGCCTGTTCCGAATAGTATGAAGAGAATTCCTAGAATCGCCAGACCAAGAAAAGATCGTTTCAAATCTCCTTAATCTCTCCAGTAACAGTTCATCCAGCGAGGATACGGGGAATTTCTATAAAGGGTTATTGGACGTCCAAGATTGATGATTTTCTGTAAAATCATGGACTAACTGAGTAAGACCTGTTACTTCACTCAAAGATAATACGTGCTCCTGTGACTATTGCAAACTTACTTTGCAACCACGATTTGCCAGTTGATATGAAAGCAGGACGCCAAGAATCTTGCTCGAAATAAAACAGGAATAAAGAGATTTCAAGCCCTGTCAAAGAGGTAAAGTACTGTCCAAATTGCGATGCACAGCTGATCGTTGATTCTAGTTTTTGCAACAAATGCGTAAGAGCTCAACCGTGATACTAGTTTCCGTTTTTCTCAACATCTGATTCTATTCGAGGTGGCGTTGAAGAAAATCGCGAATAACAGCGAGATACACATTCGCCTCTTTCTCCAATATAGTCAAGTGACTAGAGTTACCAAATATTACAAACTCATTATCCACCAGGCCATTCGCTAGTGTGCGACTACAATCGGGCGACACTTCATCGTAATAGCCGCACAGGATTAGGGCAGGGACGCGAATTTCGTGCAACCGGTCGGTTACGTCAAAGTCAGCCTCTGGACCAGTTCCGAGGAATTCATGCGGACCCCAGAGCGCATATGCAGGCCCCAAATCGGCCAAATATTCCGCGGCAATTTTCTGAAATTCATCTCGCGATCTTTTAGGTTCATAGGGTGAAGAACGTCTAAGATGCCTGGAGTTCAATTCAAGTAGCGCATCTTGATAATCAGCCGCGCTCAGGTCATTCTGATGCTCGCGCTTGAGCATTAGCGCGTGCATGTCTGTTCCTAATCCAATCCTGTGCTTTGACACTGCGATGAGATACTCCTTCGCGCTGGCCATTGTATTAGACAGAATAAGTGATCGCACATTATGTGGATAATCAAGTGCATATTGGAGCGCAAGCATTCCGCCCCAAGACTGCCCAAGGAGATGAACAGTTCCCAAACCTAGGTTGCTACGAACCGTCTCCAATTCCTCCACAAAACGAGGAACCTGCCAGAGCGAATCATCTGTTGGTCGATCTGACTTTCCACCTCCAAGTTGGTCGTAGAGTACTAGTCGTACGTCATCATCCACTACCTCGGAGAGCCTTTCCAAGTAACTATGACCAATCCCAGGGCCTCCATGAAGACCAAGCAGAGTCTTTTTTCCAGATCCAAAAATGCGGTAGTAAATTTCGTGTCCTTGGGCGTCTATCTTCATTCTACCTTCGCCAGTAGCTATTACGCGCTTAGGCTGAACTGACTGCAAAGTCATCTTTTAGAATGTGCTCGATCATTAGCCCGATATTAGTCTGTTCCCTCGAACCTAGACTCAGGCTGGACCTTAATTCGATAAATGATCTTGCATGTATGGAAAAAGAATGGCTATCGGGATGTTTGTTGCTGAAGTACTTTCAAAGACTGTGATCAGATCCTTGTCTAGTCTAGATATCATGGCTAACCTGTCTACGAGAGAGATGCCATTCGCCAACCTAATTGGTAGTTGTAGATGTCATTTTCGTCAAAGTGGACTCGTGATGAAATGTCGAGCGAGCCAATTTGTGCTTTCTTTGCCCTTGAATGATTGTTTCCAGATGAAGAATTGATTCTGCCGTTTCTGTCTGACACTTCGCTCTCTATAATAAAGTCCGAACTAATCCACAGATTAGATACCCTGGGACATGGTGCCGGGGACGGGAATAAGAATCTTCGCGTCATAATCCTGTAACGATTTATGGCATAACGAACTTTTTACCGACCTGTCGGTAGTTCACCAGTCACCGGGTTTCCTGAATTGTTAGATTTTAAGCCTTTTTTCCACTTGATTGTTTTTCAAAGAATTCTTCATCGCTCGTTTTGACTTCAAGTAGTGCTCAAATATCACTAATTGTTCATGTGTAGAGAGGTTTCGAAATCGCCGAAATGCGAATACG
This sequence comes from Nitrososphaerota archaeon, assembly GCA_013288145.1. The sequence goes on from JABDCJ010000027.1 coordinate 13,963, forward strand.
CTTCCGAACCCAAATAAAACAAAAAATATAGCGATAAGTATGCCATCCAAATATGATGCAAGAGAAGGCTTTAGAGAAATTATAACAGCGACAGTCGAAAGCGTTAATGAACCCCATGAAATTAGAATTGCGAAATTCAAACCTATGAAATCGCGTAAGTTGTCTGACCTCGCCGTGAAAAATGTTCTCAAATCTTCGCTTTCGATAACGTCTTGATATTGATTTGCGAGACTCAAGAACTCATTTTGAGAATTCGTTTCTTTCTTCTTTCTCATGGATTAAACAAACACCACTTAAAGAATATTTGCAGTGATGTAAAGTCCAAGACAAAAATAGAAAATTCCCGTGTGTTCTTCACTCTAGTGATTTGTTCTGGGCTTTGAACCATGTTGATTTCGTGTTAAGAATCGTAAACGATTCATACATTTTTGTCGAATCCCGGGAGAAGAAATGTCAAAGCTAATCATCAAGATGGGAATTAGATAGGGATTGGAAAGAAGTGTGACATCGCTTCCTCGGAAGTCATCACCTTAAAACCAAATCGTCCATGCCGTATCAGGTTGTCATAGGCTTCTCGGATTCTTCTATCGCACGACAATCGGACGTTGATAACTGAGGCGAAGTGGGAATGTTTAGCCTCCTCTTCTTTGCGGATTGTTCTCGACATTGACATTATTTAGTAGTCTAGATTATTTTCCGGCCCGCATGCCCCTTTTCTCAGAGCGCTCTGGCGTCAAGCCTAGAAAAGCTATCCAGCTCAAATCAATGGACATTGACCTTAAGAACAAGCTTTGGTCAGCCTTGTTCCAAACTTATCTCAGTCAAATCGAAGAGTATGCCTGGAGTGATACAGCACAATTAACCGGGCGTCGCGGTCATGTGATTTCTGCCAGCGATTGTCAATTTCTTACGGATTTGTGGATTGAATTGTACAAGGACCGTGTAGATACCCTGAATCTGAGGGATTGGAATACCGTTCGGAGTCATATATGGGATAGATATTCTGTTGCGGATTGGTTTGATGTATTTGACTTGCTGGAGTTTTTTGCGACAAGGTTCCCGGAGGAGAAAAAAAATTCAACCTTCAAAATTCGCTGCAACAAGTACCTCGCGTCTGAATCATCGGCTTATCAATTCGTAGGAGATGAAATTGCCGAAATTACATCGGAGATTGAGATAAAAGAAATTGACGATGCATTGCAGTTCTCCCCGAGGCAAGTGGAAATCCACTTAGCTCGCGCACTCGCTCTCTTCGCGGATAGGAAGAATCCCGATTACAGGAACTCGATGAAGGAATCAATAAGCGCAGTTGAGTCTGCCTGTAATCTAATCTCTGAAAAGAAAAATGAAAATCTTACACAAGCTTTGAAGGAAATGGAGAAAAAGGGCGTTTCAATTCATGGTGCCCTTAAAGCGGCATTTAACAGCATTTACGGCTACACTAGCGATGCCAATGGAATCCGTCACGGATTGTGGGAGCAAGATAACATTGAAATTGAAGATGCGCGTTTCATGTTGATTGCGTGTTCTGCATTTGTAAATTATCTCAGGATTAAAGCCGAAAAAACTCGAAATCTAATACAAGACGAGAGTATACGTCCCCGTCAAACAGATGGACCTAAATTATTGAACGAAGATATTGCTTAACTTTTTGGAGAAACATACAAATCTAATTTGAGTTGATGACAGCTGTACATTGCGTTTGCCGCCGGTCAACTTAATGACCTCTGCTTAGGAAAGACCCCTAGCGCTCTCAAACCTTTGGCTGATATAAGCCCTCGACTTTGTCGCACTGGACTTTGTACGGACACTCTAAACACACCCAGCCATTATCTCCTCCATTAATTCGGCCGTAGCTGCCCGAATTCGATTCAGATGATTTGATGGCATAAGGCGATTGTAGAAATTACAGATTATTTCCGGAAAATTTGGCAATTTTCGCATAGTTAGTAGCCAGATTTAGCCCGGAATGCAGGACACACATTCGCCTATTGTTAGGATTGCTTACACCTTTGTTTTGGCTAACTTCCAGTCCTCCACCATGGGCTTCAGGGTCTTAATGTAGGTGGAAAGCCTTGAAGCGTAGCCATTTTCGTGAATTATTGCCTTGTACTCGAGGAGCTGACCAAACGCGTGTCCAATATCAGTCGATTTGGCCCCTCTCTTACATTCGACGACGTGCAACTCATTTTTTCCGTTGTTGTACGCAACCACATCAAATTGAACGTCATGGAAGTCCCAGCCGATGGTAGCAAAATTGCACCCAAGACCGTCAGTTCGGGTTGCATATCTTTTCACAGACTCGTGCATGACCGATTCTCGTTCCGACATCGGCTTTGCAATGGCGATTTAGAGGCTAATTATACTCTGTCACGGAAATACGAACACAATCATCGAGCCCCTGTCGAAGAGCAAGAATCTTCCGTCCAAGCCATATCGCTACCACCTAACTAACTTCAGACAATTATCGGTATTTGCTTTTCCCTTTCTCGCGGTATTTCAGGAAATTCCATATCTGGGAATGAAGGAATTGCTTCACTGTTAGGCAAGTTGCCTTGTAGGAGTGACTTAGAAATGACCTTTATCTCGAACGCTTTTCCGTGAATCCTCTGATACGACGCATAGCGAGTTTGCCAAGTTGAGAAGTGTTTCTTTGCTTCCTCAACGAGTTCGTGATGTAACTTCATGGTTTCTCCAATAATTCCCTCTAGAGCATTGATGAACTCGGGTCCTTCAATGTAATCGAGTGTCATGCGAACTGCCCTATCTCGCTCCAGCTGACCTAGTTTCATTGAACTGATTTGGATAATTTGTTTTCTCAAAACCGAGGAAAGAGACATGACGCCTGTTGCGTGCACAATCATGACTTCCTTTTCTGTGAAGAAACCGTTGGTGTTCTTGCGCATCGCATTGGTTACGAGAATCGCAAAGTCTGCTTTGCGAAGTTCTTTGGCGAGGAATGTTTGCGTGATGTACTTCGAGTTAAAGTGTTTCACACGCTTGCATTCATAAACGATAACCCCAATATCACGACCTTCGGAGTCTCGAACATTTTGAAGAATATCTCCCCCTTTTCCCTTGTGGATGATTTCGTCTTTCGGAAAACGGTGTTTCAACTCCCTGACAAGGTTCTTTTCGTAAAGTAGGCCTTCTATTTGGGGTGTGCTTTGCTTATCGAGCTGTCTTTGTAACTCTGCGATTTGTTTTCTTTGACTTTCTATTTCAGACGTTTGTGATTTCATCTGGATTAGAGTACTTCGGACACTACGTTGCAGTTTTACATTCTTGATACGTTCTCTCGCTACTGCACGCCCCTTCTCGACTTTGATTTTCAACCTTACCGATTCGCGGATACTGCTTTTGTACTTGCTCAGTTGGGCTTTGGCGAGTTTCTCGGCCCTCTCCATGCTTGATGCCTCAATTCTTTCGATTCTGTTTCTTGCTCTCGCTTCAACCTTCGCCTCGCGCTGCTCAGACCGACGCAAAGCCCTCTCTATCTGTAGTGTCTTGCGTTTGATGGCTTGCTTAAGAATCTCCTTTTTCTTTCGTTTAAAGCTGGACTCCTGAACCTTCAGCCGAGCCTTGTCTCTCCTAAATTTCTCTAGCTGCTTTTGACGTTCTACCCGAATCCTGCGGGTGAGTCTCTCTTTCTCTTTCCAGATTCCCGTGATTCTATTGTAGACTGAAGAAGACACTGGTTGATTGCAGAGAGGGCATCTGTATTGCAAAATAGAGTCAGACTTGAAGCCAAAAGAAGCGTCTCCATATTTTGGCTTTGACAAGTGCTAGTACGAATTTGGGATTTATCCTAAAGCAAAATCGCTTGACCACAAGGATGCGGTCGCCGGGAATTTAAGCTAGAGCGTAATAATCTTCGACTGGTTGCCTCTCCAGCGAGGATGCTTGCTCACTTTTCCTCATTTGAGACGGTTTACTCGAACTCCTGCATATGGCCGGTTGGAGTAATCTACCATTCCCGGATTCCCCGGCTGGGATTGATTCGTCCTCAGCCAGAATCAGATTCCGCAGAACCAAAAACAAACAAATGAAAAGAAATGTGGCACCCGCCCAAGATGAAAGGATAACGAACCATATTGTCGATTGTGCTTTATAACAAAAGTCCAGCATGTCTCTGCATTGACTTGGCACCAGAGTCAGAACCTGTGACTCCTATCGCTATGGGAAGCAGACTCAGACACGAAAGAGACAGAGTGAAATTTCAAGTCTGATGTTTGCTTAATCTTTCTCTATTTGTTCTTTAGTTTTGAATTCAGACCATTCATTTCCGCAGTGTTTGCACTTGAAAGTATATTCGTATGTCTTTTCGTCCACTTTCACATCTCTTCCAAGAGAATTGGGAAAGTAAGGTCGAGTGCCTATTGGAGTAATAAATTCTAGGAAACTCTCCGCCTTTTCTCGCTTATTTTCCAAGAAATCTTCTGCTTGTTCATCGTCAACAAGTTCTTTTTTCTCCAAAACGACTCTAAACGGATGATGACACTGAGGACACTCGATTTTCATAGGTTACAGGAGAAGGTCGAGTTTCTCTATTCATAAATCAATTGTGCTTTCTGGGTTCATTTCGGTCTTTCAATTTGTTGCATGTTGGTAATCTTCTCACTTAGCCATGTGAAAAGGTCGATTTTTCGTTTATTATTTAGTGGATTTGTCGCTATTTTCAAATCCTTCTGTATGGTGTCAGTCTGTATTGTAATGATAAATCGAAAGTTGTTCCTTTTGCCCAATCTTTTTCCCCAATATCCCACTTTCACGATTCCCGAATAAGGTAAGGTCATCTTCAGTAAGTTTCCCTCGAATAGTTTGATTGAATCCTCGTAGAACTCTTGTTTCTCTGCGAGAAACTTGATTGCGATTGCCCCTATCGTGGCAAGAATCAAGACAATTATGTATTGGGAATATACTGGAAGACCGAGAAAGACAAACACGGCATACAATGGTATAAGAGAAATGAAAATGGCTATGATTATTGCCTTGACCCTCTTCGGGAAAATGTATGTAACGAAAATCGGTTTGGTGCGGGTGCTCATATTACTTGGAACTTCTCTGGAACTAATGGTTCATCCTGTTAATCATCTTTAGTTATTGTGAATTTGGGATACAGATTTTTGGACGGGTGAAGCGAGAATAACCACTCTTCTTCTTTTCACAAAGTCACTATGCACAAGGAAGCAAGGGAGCGTACGAAAGAAACCGAGAGAAATTTCAAGTCTGAAAACTATCTCGGATTGAATCGCTCATTTTCCGAATATCTTCACCGTCTCTCTGTCACGAGAGTCATGAAAATCTACGATCAAATAAGAGAAGAAATTCGACTTCATCCACACTTTGCCGTCTGAGCGTTGATGAACACTCTTGACTTTGAAATTGCGAGGATAGCCGTCTTTTGTAATGTAAGAAAGCAAGTGCAGATTTGGTTCTACTATGGAAATCTGAGTGTTTCTGCTCCTGAGCATAATCCAGCCAGAGTAGAAAAACATCGGGAACACCATAACCAAAAATATCGCAAAGCAAACGCCAAAAATAGGTGATGCGACTTCTTGATTGATTACCCCAATCCCCGTCAAATCCAAGATAGGAATTATGGCAGAAATAGCACCCGCCACGCAGACAACTACCGCAGGAATCATGTAACGAGGCGGAAATTCTTGAATTGATGCTTCCACGGTAAAATTTTCACTTAGAAACCGAATTGGGATTTGTTTGTCCTTCTTTTGTATTATTGCTAGTTTTTTGCCCACTATTCCTAAATCCCAAGATAGAATTTATCCCTAGAAATATAGCCGTTGCAACTATTCCTAGCGAAATGAGTGAATGCAACATGAAAACATAGGCAAACACCCAAAGTATGACCAAGATTCCAAACGCAATCCACCAAACAAAACGACGAAACGGCTTTCTATTGGCGGTCATTTGCTACGGTCAGATGTTTTTGAGACTGTTTTCTAATAACTCTGCCCATGAATTTCTGGTCTGAATCTGAGCGTCTTCGGGAAACTCGGCTAGAGATGAAAACAAACGACTCTAGCCGGTCTCAACAAATTCCAAGTAAACGTGTTTAAGCTTTTACGATTACTGGAATCGCTCTTGTGATGCCAGTTGCATCTGTTGCCCTCAGACTGTAATGACCGGGCGTTGCTGGCGTCGGTGGGAATGTGAATTGCCCTTGACTTAGGCTTGTGGTCGTTCCGAGAGTGTAAACGCCCGTTGAATTGCTTATAGTTACGGTGACTACACTATTTGCGGCAAAACCGGTTCCGGTTAGCTCTGGAACATATCCCGACTTGATTGTGGTACGAATTATGGTTGTGAAAGGTAGCACTTTGAAGGGTGCGTGTGCTTTCTTGACTCCATCAGTTGCAGCTATTGGATACGTGCCTCCCGGTATCATGGGAATCACAAATGAAGTTGAAAATGCGCCCATTGAATTTGAAGTGGCTGTCTGAATGTTCTTTCCTCCTATGCTTACTGTAATCATTGTATTCGGGGCGAAACCTGTTCCTGCAACGTTAACAGTACCGCCGACTACGTTCTTTGTGGGCGATAGACTAACGCTACATGTACATGGAGTTGCAGCCGCGCTTGCAAAAGTGGACACTGGCAGTGCAAACATACTCAGTACGAACATGGTTGCTAAAATTCCGTTTCTTCCGATACTCATCTTTCGTAAAGTTTGTTTCGAGAACATGAGATTGAAACAGATATCGGGTACTAATATTGTCCCATCTCGACTGTCGATATTCAAAAAACAATTTTTTTTTAGATAATTCCCGTTTAATGGAGAAATTTCTTTAGATTTTTCACGCCGATAATCCAAATACCGAGCACGATTTCAACTCCGCCGATGAAAGCTCCAACTATTAACGCATCTAGTAAATATCCTGCGACTATTACCACGAAGCCAAGAATAATAAAGAACGAACCTACTGCCTTTGAATGGTCGGCTATCCAAACAGGAGACGGATAAGAAACGTCAGACATCATTTAGTTCCCCAAGATTTCCGATTGTCATTTTGAATATTTTATCAGTTGAGTAATATTTCATTTTTTGTGTATCGGAAAAAGAATCAAGCTTCCGACTTTGAAGCGTTCTGACTTCTTTTGGATGGTACGCTGGATGGTTCCCGGACAACCTCATGACTGGTCTTGTGTTTGTCACACTAGGAATAGGGTGCTTTGTCATGTCCTACTTGGGAAGAGATAGGTGGCAAGGTCACGGGGACGTAATTGCCTCCAGCAAGTCGCGGTGGAGTGTCCTGCCGGACGGTGTCATGGGTTTCAGCAGACTTCCATCTCTTGAGCGAGACCAAGTCTAACGGTCTGCCGAGCTTCCTTTGATACCTCATTTTTTGTTAACAATCGAACTTGTGAAAAATACCGCTTGACGCATTCTTCGCATTGAATGCTGTGAAAGAACAAGCCGTCTAGAATTAAGGCAATGACCTTGTATTGACCATCTTCCTCTCTATCAAAACCATTGCCGCAGCCGTCGCAAAGTGGAGGATTTTTTCCTTCAGCTAAACCTACCTCGGAAACAAATAGGGAGAAGAGGAAATCTGATTTCCTCATGCTGCGATTCCCTCGATTGCGTTACATTGATTTTTGTATTGACACTCGGTGCAAAGCCAATCACCCTCTCCCCGATAGACGGGAACTCTCGCCGGGTCGCTTGAAATCAGTCCAGAAAGAAATTTGTCTTTTCTCTGCCGAAAGTCCGCAAGCCAACTAGTCCTTTGCTCCAAATTCAGCTCAATCAAGTATGCCGGGAAGAGATTTTCTTCTTCGGTTTGTTTTCCCTTGCTCGGCATAATTCTTTGAATCTGAAGAATACCAAACGGAGAATTTACCGCGAGCATGTAGAAGATGAGTTGTCGAATCCAGTGTTCCGAAATTGCATTCTTTGCTCGCGTCGTTTTGAACTCTATCGGGACTCCATTGTCCAGAATATCAATAGTACACTTGACTCCTTCAAATTCGACTTCCTTTTCCGCGACGCCGGAGCCGTTTAGCTTTTGCAGTGTTTCGTGTCTTCGAGAACCGTCCACAAAGTATCCGATTGCTTTCTGTGTCGGAGCGATGGGACTTATTTTTCTAAAAAGACTTTGCCGAAGACAGAGCGTCAGGTCAGAAGCATGAACTCTCTCGCGCTGTTTTGCGTATTCTGCTTCGAGATTCTTTTTGATATTCACTTCGATTCTCGTATCCTCTCGTAGGACACAATTGGTATTCTCGGAAAGAAGTAGCAAGTATTCTTTGGAATTGAAAGCTTTTGCATTGTTCATCGTAACTTCACCTCTCGTTCCTCCAATCCGCTAAATCCTCTCTCCCTCTCTCTAAGCACGATTCGCAGGGAAACTCTTCTCCGTCACAGTGTTCCTCCTGAGATTCGTTTCCTTCCAAATAAGCGTCTTTTTTTCTCGAAAATCTGTGATCCATTTATGGACATCTATAGATGTCTATTCACAAGATTATAAAGATGTCTATAGAAGGCTATGGATGCTGACCTCATAATGATGAAAAAATACACCCTTGCGATTACGGAAGAAATGGCAAAAAGACTAGAGCAGGAAAGGAAGAAACGTCTGCTCGACTCAATTCCTGAGACTGTCAGAGTTATACTTAGTGAGTTTCTCGCGAAATCAGCTTAAAGCAATTAGAACAAGTATAATTCGAAACAATGATGTTTACTGCCCCTTGACTTCACGTTATTACACAGGTTGTCGCGGCAGCAAACGAAGGAAGACTGATTCCATTCTTGATGACGCTAAATCCCACGGCAATTTGAAAATTTTGCCCACTCCCGGGGTACAACAGGAAGAGGTTAATGTCTTGGACGCCTTGGTCGATGCTGGTCATTCCGGGGTAAGCCGCGCACTGATAACTGTACGAATAGTATCCATTGCCTAGGCTTTCAGTAGTGCTCGTGAGTACTCCTCCATCTTGGCCACACTGCGTCTGAAATAATCCGGATGAATTTGAAAAATTTCCTTCAATTGTAAAGCCCCAGCCAGTTATGCTCGCATCGGATGTGGGTGAGAATCCAAATGTAATGTAAACCTCGCAAGCTAGAGCCGCCCCGGTGTTAAGACAACTGCCGAGTGTAATTGCGCGGGGAACCTGTACTGTCGCTACCACGGTACCCACATCAGTCAAGTTTACCTGACTGTTGCCCTGAAAGTTGCCAAGGCAGACGTCATCAGAACAGCCTGTCGGAGAGCTGCTAGGACTACTGCTACTACTGCTACTACTGCTAGAACTGCTGCCACTACTGCTAACGGAGCAATAAGGGTACGTGGCAGAAGGGTTGGTACAATCTCCAGTGGGAAAAACCGTTACTGTAGATACAACCGTTGTAGTAGCTATGGCTGTAGTTGTGGTCGTTACTTGAGGCGCTGAAACCGTTGTCGTCTCCATCTCGGTCGTTGTTGATTGGGATGAGATAGTTGAGAGAAGTAGCGCAGTCGAAGTCGCGGTTACAGTCTGAGCAGGTAGGGAGGTCGTCGCGGTCGCCGTAAGGGTCGTCGGAGTTACTATCGTAGTAGCAGCAGAACTAGCACTCGCAAAGTAGGCTGTAGAAGTGGTGGTCTCCGGCCTAACTTCGGTGACCATCGCAGTCATGAGTTTTGTAGTCAGAATGCTGCTTGTGATGTACGAAGTTTCGTCGCTGGTGAGAGTTGTCGGTAAAAACTCAGTTCCGGTAGTTGTCACAAATTGAGTGGTCGGACTCTCCGTCACAGTATTTCGAATCGTTGTTGTCCCAAGGGTACTTGGCTTTATCACGTAGGCCGCAGAAGCAGCTGCGACGACGAACAGAATAAAGACTGCAATAAGTACGGTTGCGCTTTGCATAGCTAATGGAAGCTCGGCTAAAGTAGACGGGGCTTCATATAAGCCAAACCAGTGGAATCTCTTCGAATAGAGATTAGGTTTACTCCAAATTTCGAAACTAGCACGCCATTTCTATGATTCCGTAATCCCTTTGATTTTGGTTAGCTCTTGCGCGAGCTCTTTTCCCTTCCGAGTCAGGGAATAGTAGGATTGTATTGGGATGGAATCCTCGATTCGTCGCTGGATTAGTTTCTCATCTCTTAGCTCCCGGATTGCGTTTGACAGCGCTCCGCGGCTCCTGATTATCAAAGAGAGCTGAGAGTGTCGTACTTCTCCCTTTTGGGATAGAAACAACAAGATTTTCACACTGGGAAGAGTGAAAATCTTCGATACCCTCACTTGAGCGACGTTTCGCACTCTGTCTTAAGCAGTGAAATAAGAATGTGACACATAGCTACGAGTGAGACACGCAGCCACGTGTAGACATACTGTTAATAACAACGGCAGCACAAAATTTCTAATGTCGAATATTTCGAAAAAATACTCGGTAGCATTCTTCACCATTGCTACTATCCTTATCCTCGTAACTTATTTGCCTATGAATTTTGCATCGGGAGCCGACCAGAATATAGCCACTGCCGTAGTCGTTCCGTCTTTAAGGAGTTCAACGTGGAACACTGCGACTAGTGCCCAAATGGTTTCCTGCACTCTGAACACTGTAAAAACGGGTGATGTCCTGTTTGAAGTGGTTCAAAGCTCCGGGGTGCCGCAAAGTTCCTTGTCGGCAATCGACAGCGGCTCTGACAGCTTTGCTTACCAATCGAACTGGGGCGGTGCAATTGGGGCGGGAGCAGCTTACACAAAAACGACAAGTACTGGCGTCGTAACAATTACAGTGACGGTGAGTAATGGCGGAGCCGACCTGACACTATTCTGTTATGACGTAGCGCACGCATCGACAAGTGTTACAATGTCCCAAGTCGGAAGCGGCACGGGCACAGCCTTATCTGTTCCTCATTTCACCGTCCATAAGAACAGCTTCTTGATTGGAATTTCGGCATCGGGTGCGAGCTACACAACGTTTTCAGCCGGCAGCGGTTTTAGACTCGCTGACTCGGCGCCGATTTTGGCGTTTGCAAATTATCTCAGTTCTGAGTGGAAAGCTAGGTCACAGACTTCTCCTACTTGTCCGATAACAACCTCTGTCTCTCAAGGGTGGGGAACTTTATGTTACGCAATTCCTCCCGCCTGACAAATGGTTAGCCTCGTAAGAGCACCTTCGAACCCCTCCGGCAAGTTTTAGCGCGCGTTGTAACATCGATTTACTTTGACCTTGAACCGAGCCTACTTCCTCCTAGGCATCATACTTACGCTCTTCAGCTTGTACATCGGAAACTTTCCCGATAATCTCATGACGGGAATCTTTTGGCTGGCTATAGGGATAGGATGTTTCGTGATGAGTTATGTTGCTAGAAACAAATGGCAGGGGTCAAATGTCAGAAGTCATTGGAGATTGATGAGAGATGGTGTGATGCCATTCAACAAGTTCTGGTTGGCATACTTTGGCGTCGTGATGGCTCTAGGCTTCATGCTGGCTGGACTCGCCTACTGGGCGTGTTCGGACATCAATCCATTGACAGGATTAACGGGATGTGGAATCACTGGAGTCTGGGGTTCAGTGGAACTTTGCCTCTTTACGTCCTTTGCGTTTGCTTCTCCCGGGGTGGCGTTTGGCTTATTCTCCACACCCGAAGACGTTCTGGGCAACCCGGTTGACTTGGGCATAACAGGGCCTAGCGCTTGGGTCATTCCAACTGGAAATCAAGTGAACGGTCGTGACACAGGATTCGCCGTAATTCGTGCACGAGTTGGGGATTACTGTCCAGCGTGTCGAAACTTAATTGTCAACGACAGTCCGACTTGCTATTCTTGTAATGCTGGATTGTTGTTCAAGTCTGGAAAATAGCTAGACAACAGTAAGGAAATGGTCGTAGGGGTGCCTAGCTAGGCTCCCTAGTCCCCAATATCAGCTTGGGTACTCGCGACCTTCAATTTTCAAACGTCTGACAATTTACAATAACACCTAAATTTCAATTCATAAATTGATTTTTCTTCGTACAATTTTCTTTTCAATAGCATCTCGGAATACTCACATGTCAAATTAATTCTCCCGGAACTTTTGCATGTCGCATGGGTCCCTTTGTTTCAGAAATATTTGCAAAAAAATTCGTTCAAGTATATAGGGACACCACTTTACAGCCTCTAACAAAAATGGAACAAATCATACAACCGCAACAACATATCGTCTTCGCGCGTGTCACTGCAGAAGACTACGAGCTACTTCAAAGTGTGACAAAAGCAAGAGGCGAAGGTTTGTCGTCCTTCATACGGAGGGCTCTACGCCGCGAACTTGCCGGATTGAACTATTTGACAGATGCAGACAAAAAAGCACTGGGATTGCCATTTGCAAATACTCAGGAGGTTAAGAATGACAGCCAATGAATTAGACTTGGATAAGTTCCAGTCAACTTTTGAGTCGTTCATTGAGGAACTCAAGTCCGCGAGAGGAAAGTCCAATGCGGGTGCGAGGAAGCTAGTTGCTTGTAATTTCGAGAGCCGCGGTATAGCGATGAAGCCCGAGGAGTTTGACGCCGAAGATGTTGTTGAAAATCCGGGTCATACAGACTTGTGCAAATACTGCCGCGGTAGAATAATTTTCTTTCGAGTAAAATGTATCAAAAACAGAAGGCATCCGGACGGGGTCCGGTACCATCTGACAAATAGTGACGGTTCCAAGCACGTTTGTCCCAATGACCCCTCAAATCTGGAGGAACACGATTGACTCCGAGTCTCCGGTGCTATTTCTACGTTGCAAGACAAAACCCGATTTCATATTTTGGATATGTTCCATTCGACGAATTGGCTGTGATTGAAAATCTTCAAGGCGTATATAGTACTCCACTGACTCACAAAATTGCATGGTTAATTGGAAAAGACTCAAACTGAAACGTCAAAGAGTCCTAAAGTGGACAGGTCTGACGTAGCAGTCTCTCTTATCAAATATGACTATTCAATCCCTGACGATATAACCACGGGTGCCGTGACAAAACCCAAAAGATACTATCACGACAATCACCTAACTGGAGCACTACTCCACGGTGCCTTGCACACTAGGTTCTTGAAGTACGACAAGCGTACTGTTCGAAACGACGAGACCGGAGCTGGATTTGACGAGTATCTGCGAAACACGATGGTCGAGTGCAAAAACATGTCACTATCCTCGGAGCCGTACGTACGCTACACTCGATGGTGGAATTTACACCTTTTCTTGAGAATCTTTAGGGAAGATAGGGAGAAGGACATCTACCCGAGAAAGGTTATTGTTGCAGTGACGAATAATATCGATATCAACAAAACTCTCTGGGATGACCCTCGCACTATTCGCCGGTATCTAGAAGATAATGGTATCGTTGTCATCGCCATTTACTGTGACCAACATTCCCTGAATCCAAAGGTCTTGGATATTGTGGCTCGCCGCATAGCGACACTGAATGGTTACTTCTCTCAAACCTTTGTAACTGACGTTCGAAGCAGGAGAGCATTTGTTGCTCACAATTCTGGTGTTCAGGCAGTCCAGACTGAAAGTAGGGACATGGTATATGACGATATCAGGATAGTTGGCACGTCGGGAGAGCCTAAGTTGCGGAATCGGCTAGTGGTGAATCTGGAGATGAACCTGTGGTAGGAATAGTGTAACTCATTGCGCGCGAACAAGTCCTTTAAGCCGCTTTTCCCCGTCTCTCCTCCTCTTGGCGCGCTAGGGCAAATGTTTTCTTGGTCGCGTAGCCACAAACTCTTCCTTCTTTTGTCAAAAGGACGCAGTCAACCTCGTCCAATAGGTGCAGAGCAATTCTTGCGGGCGAGCTACAGTCGAGAAGTGGCATTGATTGCTCAATCGCTTCCTTGACCGTGCGCTCTCTGTATTGAAATTCTGGGTTGTCTCTTGACTTTCCCACAAGCGCTCGTATACCTTCCAAGCTCACTGTACCGACAGAGATATGGTGGGACGTAATCACTGGAATCCGAGACAAATTGTAGTCGTTCATATGTAGCAGCGCCTTTTCCAGAGTATCCGTCGGTTTCACATGAATGACCTGTTCGCTCAACCGAAAAGGAGGCACTATCCAAGCGTAATTAGCAATCGTTTTCCCAAAAGTAGTTACGTTGGATTCCAATTTCTCACGCTGTTCTTTAGCTTCCCTACGAAGCTCTTCGAAGATACTTTTGGCATCATCATAGTTTGGAGCATAGTTTCTATTCTCTATCTTGTTCATATTGCTACTTGTGATTCCGGCTCTCTTGGCTAGCTGCCTTTGAGAAAGACCGAGCTTAGCGCGCGTTGGTTTGATTACCGACAGCGTCGGTAAAAACCAATGAGCTGGTTCATCAATTCGTTTTTGTTTCAATAGAGAGTTACCTGCTTCCTATAGGAAGCATACTCATTCACATAAACTTATCTTGTGTTAGGACGTACTTTTCTGAAGAGGTCGAAAAAATCGAATTTGAAACCAAATGAAGAGGGGGATGAGGGAGAGGAGGATGGGGTATCAGAAGGGAATGAAAATACCGACTCGGACGATAAAAACCAGAATGATGGAGACGAGAAGCTAGGAGAAATTATCACGCTCGACAAGGAGAAGGCACTGAAAGAAATCAAATTTCATGTGCGCAATATCGAGGAAATACACGATGGAATTTTTGCCTCTGTCTCTTCTCAACTAGACGATTATCATGCGATTGGTAAAATAGCGTACGAGAATCGAGAAATCCTAACTCAGAAAGAAATCGCTGATGAAGTTGGATGGAAACAACAAAGAGTGAGCGAGGCATTTCGGTTTTTCAAAAGATATTCAAATGGGCTAGACGATGAAGTGCGAAAAAAATCCGTCAAATGGGTTATGCGTTTCATGCTTCCAGAAGGAACCAGAATTGATGCGCGTTCGCAAAATAAGAAAAATGAATCGGCTAACGCGACGACAGACAAGTCTGAAAATCAGACTTTTGGATTCAAAAGTATCGCGCTGAAACTCCGTTTAGTTGACTTTGAATTACTGGAACAGGTAGCTCAAAAACAAACAACAAGCCCCGAAGAACTAGCCCACAGAATCATGATGAAAGAGTTGGAAAAAATAAGACTGGGGTTCTGAGTCGAGCTTGCCAAGATTAGTAAGGGCGAAGTGCGAACACACATGTATCAAGTGTCACGAACCAATTCACAAATGCGAGGATTTTCTCCAGCTTGCTTCTCGTTCAGGCATTCCCTATCCTATGCACGTAGACTGCTACAATGGCGGGGGCTGGATTTACGACCATCGCAGAAGGTAATACCGAGTTGCAACCCTATCGGCAGCGTCAAATAGCGTGGCAAATCTTAGTCAGCCCGCCCCTGTCTGAGAAACCAACAGAGCTAGCTCGGTACCTTGGATGCACGGCTGTAGAGGCGAAACTTGCTTTGTCGAAGTTGAGGAAGAGACTTGGCGGGAGGATTGACTTTGAGAGGCTCTGTCCTCTCTGCCTAACTCACACGAGTGCACAAGGAGTCTGTTTCAAGTGTGGGTGCGAAAGTGTTCACGGGGGGTATTCGAATGCAGGCCATGGTTATGCCAGCGATTGGATTGGCGACGTCGATAATGGTTACTTCCCAACCATGCCGATAAAGTTGGGCGTCCAAGCGAGGAGTTATCTCAGGGGGAATGCGAAGAAGCGGCTGCTTCCATTTTGCCTTTCGCGGTTGGACAACTTGATGAAGCGATTCCCGTCGGTCGACCCTTACGTTAGACAACACGTCGCCATGACGACCAAAGACGAGGTGCATCGGTTCCTCGACTCCGCAGAGGAGAGCGATAGAGTCGAGCGACTCGACAGGATTTGCATCGTAGCAAGGGTTCTCTTAACATGTCTTAGGGACCTCCCGCAGTTTGCTCGATTATGGATGGAAGCGCTAGCGCAGTTGCTTACTTTTCCCGAAGTGGTGCTGTATGGAGGGTGAGGGAGCACGACTGGGTGACGATGACGAATTCATCTTGGTTAGGAAGAATGATTTGCAGAAACTCGTTCAACTACTTGACGACATAAAGAAGAGAATTGAAGGAAGGAATGAATGAAGACCTCCCCTTCTTCGATTGTCTACCTAGTTTTGTCGCGAGATTTTCCATCGTTCAAGATGTGTGACAGGGCACCGCGCATCTCGTTTATCTGGGACAAGACACTTTGAGATTCAAACCTCGCGGACTCAAGTTCTTTGGGGTCAAGCGGTGTGGCACAACGACCGCAGAACCTAGTTCCGGGGCTGTTTGTCTCACCACATCGAGCGCATAGCAGGGGCGATAACTCAGGTCTCGTGGGCTTTATGTCTCGACCTGTGTAGATGTGGGATAACTTCTCGTCCAAGTCTGAGCTGGAAAGATGAACGTAGATTGCTGCCATCTTGCTCGTCATCGACCAGCCATATCGAACCTTCAGTTCTGAATCGCTTAGGAATTTGGCGGCTAAAGTGGCGCTGCCGTGCCGCAACAAGTGATTGTGAATCTTGCGCTTTGAAAGTCCTGCATCTCTCGCGGTCTGCTTCAAGCGTCTACTCCAAGCCAGCCACGACATCCTCTCATGGAGATGATTTGTTGATTCTGTCAACCACAATGGTGCTGAGGGGTCGCGCTTTCTGGGATGGACTTCAAGGAACTGTGCCAAGATTGGAGCGCTGGATATCAGCCGAACAAGTCTGGAGCCTGTCTTGCCATGTCTGATTCTAGCTCTTGCCCCTAGGTCGTCAAAACTGATATCGCCGACATTCATCAGAAGTAACTCGCTGGCGCGGAGTCCCGCCTCGAAACCGACTGACAGCATCGCTCTGTCCCGGTGATTGTCTGAGACTTTAATCATCAGCTCCACTTCGCTCCACGCAAGAAATTCTGGAAGCTCCCTTTCATTTGCTTTCATAGTTGATTTGAGAAACCGGACTTCGATGGGAAAGGGTTCTTCGCGGTCAACCGAACCCGTTCTAACGAACTTGAAGAAGCGTTTGAGGATGATGATGTAGTCAATGCGAGTTTGTGCTTTGTATCCCTGTTTGTTTAGCCAACCACCTACAAAGTTTTCAACGTCTTGGCGAGCTGCACTCTCGAACGACAGCCCAAAGTTCTCTCCGATTGTCTTCAAATGAAAAAGATATTTCGCCCGGCGACCAACGCTCACGTTTGTTGCTTGTAGGACTCTATCGAACCCTCTAATGAGGTCCTTGTCTCTCAAAGAAATTTTGGTGGACCGATGAATAAGGGAAATTGCGTTCGCTAACCTGTATTCATAGTCGTAAATGTCGTTTTCATTTACGTGAACTTTTCTAGGGATTCCTAGCGAACCCCAAGGTGCCTTGTCCTCTTTTTGGTTATTTTTCTGGGATGTCTTTCTTTGCTCGTCTGACACTTCGTTCTCTATTGGAGTAAAGGGGAAACTACTCCCGTGATTAGATACCTCAAATTTGCGTATGAGATTATGACTCATGGAGTATGGTGCCGGGGACGGGATTTGATCCCGCGACCCCCAGATCTCTTATCGTTAAGGATTATGAGTCTCACCCTCTCTTCCAGCTGGCGCAGATTCGTATCGCCAGAAATGAGGGTATTAGCCCTTTATTTTTCTCATGATCTTCAGAGGCTGGTGCTCTAACCAGGCTGAGCTATCGGGACGATAACATCCCATTGGAATGTCTATTTTCCGCATCGCCACCCCGGCCTTGAGGCCCCCGGCGATTTTTGGCATTCTTCTTTTTCCACTTATAAGCGTGTTTTAGAGGATTTCCGTAAACTATCGCTGGGTCGAAAGCGCCGCTCCGCAATTGTGGCAGAATTTCTCGTCCGGCGAGACCGAGGCTCCGCAGGCGGAACAAAAGTTTCGATTGCCAAAACCAGGCATCGGTTGGGGTTTCAAGTTGTCGTAGAGAGAGGGAGGCGGTCGAGTTATCAACTCTTGACTATTTCTATACGACAGGTAGAGCACGACCATCGATGCCGACACGAGGGGCAATTCAAGAGCCAATATGAAATTCTGAATGATTGAAACTATGGCGAGCGACGTTACGAAAAGGTTGACGATCTGGCTAATCAGACCTGCTCCAATGTAGACGATGATCTGTGTGCCGATGAAAAGTATGAACGTCTTGCCCCATTTCCCGGAGATCAACTTTCGACTCCTTCCAAAAGTATCGAAAAGTGATCTTCCCTCCGAGACAGAAACCGCTAGGCACAGGTAAAACATCGTGCCGAAAATCAATGGCCCAACTACAAGCAATCCACTAAGTTCAATGATTATTACTGCAAGCACTGTGGTCAAAGCGAGATTGAGATAGTTCAGCCGATCAGGGAGCGTGAAACCGAGGTTTTGCTTCTGCCCCAAAACTGTGAGTAACTTCCAAACGCCCACACCCACTGCAAAATAGAGAATTATCGAAGTGACAAAAAAGTTTGAAGCAGCAAAGACAACGTATCGCACGAAAGAGTCTAACAATGCTATGGCTTGAGTTGGCGTTACCGTCGAAGAATTCTGTGGGATCGGAATACTTGCTAACGAGGGTGTTGCAGCTGTTATCAACGCTCCGAGAATCGCCGCGATTATCCCAAAGACCGCGAAGATGGGAAGCAGGGTTAGATAATTCCTTCGCGCGAGATCGAAGGATCTGCCAAAAGCCTCACCGATGGAAAGATCTCTCGGGATCTCATCTTGATTTTGTGAATCGTAACCCAAACTTGAAGGTAACTCCGACTTCTCGAACATTTAGGCAGATTCAGCTTATTCAAGTTTCGTCTCTAATAGAGATCTAAATTACAGTAGATAATTCGAATTGTTACAAGAACTATGTTGAATTTCTTCATTTGTTATCTTAACGCTTGCTCAAAGAACGAGCGGACGGCTTCCACCTCAGAGATTTCGGTTGTAGCTTCAAAAACTACTAGAAAGTAATGCCCTTCAATCTGCGGGTAGATGAGAGCCGTAAGCTTTTCTCTGATCATTATGAAACTTCGGACCTTGCCGATCAAACTGCTAGCTGGATTCCACAGGTTCAACATGGCTGCAACAGTCCCGTTTAAGATATGCATCTCTTCCGTGCCTTCCATGGGTTTTGTATTCTGGCGCACATTGTCGTAGAGAATCCTTCCGAAGTCATCATAGTATCCAACATGTCTTATCTTTGGATTCAGCGACCTCGCTTTATGGCAGAGGGCAACCGGGATTTCCATTTTGAGTTGGTTCCGTTTCAGCTATCTTTCAACAAATCTATTCGAAAGTCAGGTCCAACGAGAATGAAGCGTTATCGATAAAAGACGAAGAGATCTGTAATCAAATACATGAGCAAACCTTCCCGGATCTCAATAGTGCTCGCGACCTGGTGTCCGCATTGCGTACCATTGTCTCTGGAGATGACAAAGCGGATGTCGAGCGATCTGAATATTCCATACCGGGTCTTGGACATTGACGACAAAGAAAATGGAAAAATTGCAGACGACATGGTCAGGCAATGCGGCGATAACTCTGTCGATTATTTAGTTCCTCAAGTGTTCCTGGAGTATCCAGAGGGCAAGGTTCAACACATCTTCACGGGATTTTCGGAAAACACCGAAATAACCGGGCGCCACTGGGAAGACATGTTCTCCAGCAGTTTTTACAAGGGACTTTCCTAGACTGAGCCCTTACAATCAGAGCACAGCTTTGAATCGTCCGAAAATCCTTTGACAAACAATCTGCCACAGTTTTCGCATCGAAACGCGCCTTTCGTTTTTTCTTCTTCGGACGCGGGGTAAAGCGTCCAGTAATACTGCTCTATCCCGTCTTTTGAAATTTTGGAGATTTCCGATTCCGCGTTTCCGCCGAGCTCCCAGCCGTGGCGAGTTGCTGACCTGATGTCCTTGGAGCGTACCAGTTCTCCCGCCTGCTCTTTCAGAAATTTTTCGAACCAATTGCTGTCGGGTTGCAGCGAAAAGTAAACGACCCTTGAAGCATAATTTCCTG
>JABDCJ010000028.1 GCA_013288145.1 Nitrososphaerota archaeon
CCGAGCACGACCTGGGAAAAGGAACAATCAAGCCTCATTTAGAGAACTTCAATTTCAAAAACCTCATCAAATCAAAGAACCAGATGGTTTCAGTCCTCAGGCGTGAAAAATACGAAGCCGTGCTGAATGGTCTCTCTAAGAATGTCCAAGTGTTCACAGGCAAGGCCATGTTCATCTCTAAAGACCAAGTAAGGATAGCGACGAGTGGCGCGACCATAACTGGTAGGAATTTTCTCATTGCGACCGGGTCGAGTCCAAGAGTACCGACTATCGAAGGGATTGAAAAGGTGAATTATTGGACAAACGTCGAAGCTTTGTCCCCTCCGTTTCATCCAAAGTCCATGATCATAATCGGCGGGAGGGCTCTGGGTCTTGAATTCGCACAAATGTATGCTAGACTCGGTACCAAAGTAACGCTATTGCAACGGAGCAAGACGATCCTGCCAAATGAAGAGCCAGATCTTACGAAAGCTCTTTCCCGATACCTGACAGAGGACCACGTCAACATTCTTACAAATGTAGAGATTAAGAAAGTCAGTCAGTCCCATGTAACAAAATCTAGCAGACCAATTATAACCGTAGAAACATTGGTGCACAAGAAACCATTCAAATTTAGGGCTGACGCCCTTCTAATGGCAACGGGACGGACTCCGAACTCTCAAGAAATTGGGCTTGAAGAGATTGGTGTCAAATTGAGAGAAGGCGGATCAGTAATTATTGACGACGAGATGCGTACAAACCTTTCGCACATCTATGCCGCGGGCGATGTTACTGGCGAACCTATGCTGGAAGCCCTCGCTGCAAGAGAAGGTACGAAAGCAGCCGAGAACGCGTTGATAGGGTCTCGCGCGAAAATCGACTTCAACAGCGTTCCGCGCGCTATCTTCACAGATCCCCAATTTGCCAGCGTGGGTCTTACTGAAAGAGAAGCTCTTGATGCTGGCTACGAGTGCAATTGCAGAGTGCTGACTTTCTCTGAAGTTTCAAAGGCAAGAATCATCGGAAATACAAGGGGCGTCATCAAGATGGTCGTTGACAATAAGACACTCACTGTACTTGGCATCCACATTCTCTGCCCTTATGCGGGTGACCTCTTCACTGAGGCAGCTCTGATGATCAAAAACAAATACACCGCGGCGGATGTTGTTGACACGATACACGTCTTTCCCACAATGTCTGAAGCAATCAAAATAGTCGCGCAGGCTTTCTTCAGAGACGTGGGAGCGACAAGCTGCTGCATATGAGAGAGTTAGCTCCTAGTGAGAAACTTGACCGCGTACAAGACGAATAAATCTAAAAATTAAAAATAATCGCGAATAATACCTACTGCGCGTGATTGGAACCCAATCCAGCTTCTAAAGATCATGTCGCAGGGGATCGTTTCCTTCCTCCAATCCTAATGGACAATCTTTTTCGAAGATTGCTCTTTCCAGCCGGAAAACTTGTCTCAAAATACGTCTCCCCAGGTCAAACAGTCGCCGACCTAGGATGCGGACCAGGCTTCTTTACACTTCCCATGGCACGGATCTTGAATGACGCGTCTGCACCTTCAGAAAATCGTGGAAAATTGTACGCGATAGATTTTGATCCAAAGTCAATCGAGAAATTGAAGACAAAGGCGACAAAGCAAAGACTGAATGATGTCATGGAAATCCACGTTGGTTCTGCCTCGAACCTTGATTTCATTCCCAATTTTTCTGTGGACTTTGTGTTGGCAAATGGACTTTTGTGTTGCATGCACGATCACCTCGGGGCCGTGGATGAGATGAAGAGGATTCTAAAGCTCGGAGGGTTTGCGTATCTAAGCATCACCAAACTAGCTCGAAAGAATGATCCGAGATCCGTCACAAAAAACGAGTGGCGACAATTGCTTACTGCTAATTTCGAAGTGAGGGGCGAAGGTGAAGGGCTATTGGGAATGTGGGCTGTGGTGAAACCACTTTACAAAGAGACTGGACGAGAGCTCGTGAACGGCAAAAATTCACAACATAAGGAAAGGAAAAATCTCAGCTCTACTTGCATCTGTAATAATCCAATGTCGTAAGACTCCCCAAGTTTTTTGTGGGAACAATTCACCCAGTACTATCTAGTATCGGACTTTTCCTAGCCCTTAGAAAAGACCGGTGTTAGAGAGCATGAGTGTTTGTATCTTTCGAGCAGATTTCGCTGAGCCCTAAGAAACAAGCTCCCGTATTGTCTGGATCGAAACGCTATCGCCAAGCGACCTTCGTGAGGATCCTCGTTTCGGGATGAAGAATCAGGAATGCGATTATCGCAAAGGGGATCGCAATAAGGTAAGCGCCCAATGTACCGAACCATATCCCCACGAGCGGATAGAGCACCCTCACGGCGACGGCGAACGGAACGACAGTTAGCATAGCGGTGACCATGATGGGCATTGCAAACGCTCTCGAGAACTCTAGTCCGTGAGTTCTGTTGAGGACATAGAGCGACGCGCAGGATATAGCAGGAAAGGCGGTGGGGATTACACCGATCTCAGGTCCTGCTAACTGGCTTGTCAAGACTGCGAGCGCCACAATGCCTCCTCCAATAAAGAAACGAAGGGCCGCCTCAAACCAGGTGCTTCTTCTGTCGCTTACCTTCCTTGGCGATACGAGTTTCTTAGTGAAGAGCGAGTACACGCCAAGAGAGATCAAGATACACGCGATAAGACAGAACTCAAAAATTTGAACATCCGCCAGTGCAACTAGTGATGTAAACGCAAGCCAAATCACAATCGAGATGATCAATGCGCGCCAGAAGTTTTGCAACTTTCCAGCTATAGCAGCAAAAGAGAGTAGGAAGACTCCGGCGAAGCTGTAAAACAGCGGGAATGTTGTAGTAGCTTCCACCGCGATTGCTGCAGACTGGTTCCAGCCGATGAAGAGAAAGCCAAGGGCAACCGTGGAAGGGAGTCCAGCTACAAACCCGCCCAATCTACTCCCGCGGAGCTCTCCGAACCAAGCGATAAGAGCAATCCAAGTGCCGCCGACGACATAGCCGAGAAACAAATGCAAGAATAGGGCGTTTTCATCCAAGTAATTGTTGGCACCGAGTGATTCTTGAACTAAGTGGGGTTCAAAAACGACTATTAAACAAAACTTCACTGAAGGAACCATACGCAAATTCTAAACTATGATTCACACTTTCTGAAGTAGTGTCTGATGGTATTGAAAAAACTTCGGATAGCAAATGGAGGTGATTACCTTTGCAATGGTTGTATGAAATAGTGCAGATCAGATGACTAGAAGACTAGGGTGGCCTAACCTCCGCCTAGGGGACTTCCCGTTTTTATAAATGGAGTATCTGTATACATCTTCACGTAAATGACTTCTAGGAATCTCACCGTCAATGAAGAAGTCTACAACAAGCTACTTGAAGCGAAAAAAGATAACGAGAGCTTCAGCGATGTTATAGAAAGGCTGCTGCAAGGAAAAAGGACTTGATGTCATTTGCAGGAATTTTTTCCGGAGACAATGAGTTCGAGATAGCAATGAAAACTTGGTGGAAACGAGAAAGAAGACCGTGATGAGGAAACTAGATTGATACTAATCGACGCCACTGTCAGATTTTTAGGATTCTAGAGGAATCTCGACGGCTGCATCGAAACCCTTGTAGTACGCTTTCAGATCCCCTTCTCCATATTTTTCTCTGAACTTGTCCACGATCTCCTTGACTCTTTGATTTGACGCCATCTTTGCGCGAAACTTATAGGAATGTTTACTTACCGAAATTTCTACTGCTGGATTCTTTAGCACATTCTTGTACCATTCGCTTTTTCTGCCGGAGCCCGATAGCAGAAGGAGTTTATCTCCATCGAGAACAAACCAAACTGGTCTGGGAATCTTTCGACCCGACTTTCGTCCGATTACAGTTAATTCAATTTCATCCGCAGATTCCAGGTCTTTCTTGAGTCTTGCAACTGTCGAGATACTCAATTCCGTATTCACTTCTGGAGTCATAAAGAGTACGAGAAATTAAAGAGAATGGTAGACAGTCCCGAGCGAAGGTTTCTCTGATGGAAGACGACGAACTAGATTCGTCCTATCGGCTGAATTCGGAGACACAGAATTCCAAGAAAAAACGGTTGGGAAATTTCTCCCCGATCTAGCCGCTCTGAATTGCGTCCCCAAGCCAGACCCAACCGTTTGTACCTGTCGATGAAACGGAGACAGCAAGGTTGTTCTGCGCTGTAGAAACGATTTCGTACTCTGAGTTGAGCATTGGTTTACCCGATTGTGAGGAAAGAACGAATGTAAAGCCAGAAGCTGATGTCCAGTGTTCAGTTAGGCCACCTTGATCTCCGAGTCCAATTATCATGTCCTTAGCGTTTGAAGTGGATAAGGAGCAAGTCGGAGAACCTGATGAGCCAGTGGCGCGGCAGGGCACGGCTGGGTCGAATGGGGAGACCTGGTTTACACCTGATACCGCGAATGCCATGATGTGCCATTTGAAGGAACCCGCTGATCGGGTTACCGTGATCGTTTGAGAAGAGAGGGCCGAAGATGCTAGCACGTACCATTCTGACACACTTTGAGTGTTGCCCGCCTCCGCGGCTCTGGATGAGAAAGAAAGTGGAGGAGAGTTGACCGAGCTCACTTTGGCAGATTGATTTGCCATGCCAACAAGGAGGACAATCAGATCCGAGCTTCTCGCGGTACTCAGGGACAAGGAACAGGTTGTGGAGGTTATGGAGCAAGCCGTCTGGGCTGAACTATCTATCGCAAGATTGCCTGTTGTTATGGTCGTGGTCGATGTCGTGGTAAAAGTGGTTGTGGAGGTTGATTTCGAGGTAGTTGCGCTCGAAGTCGATTTTGAAGTGGTCGATGTTGCTGTCGTTGTCGAAGTTATGGTCGTAGTGCTAGTCGAGGTAGAAGAGGAGCTCGTGGTAACAGGATTTCCGAATTCATAAGTTCGATCTAAGAATTGTTGTACCACCAACGCACCTGTTGAAGCAATCGTAAGCTGGGCGCCGGTTGTTCCGAGAATTCCAAAGTTGCCATGTATCACGTCCGTAGTTGGAGGTGAACGAGTAAACCACCCCATCGCAGTTGACGGATTTACAGCCTGAGTGACGCCGCAGGTTTGGGTCTGTCCCGAACGGGCCAAGTGACCAGAATTTGATGGGTCGATAAATATTACCAGATTTGTGGTTGTCACGCCATTAGATTGGTATTCCAGAAGTTCGGCGCCGGTGATCTGGTAAACCTGTCCCGACGACGCATCAACAATTTGGGTATAAACTGAATGCCTTTCTTGGCCCAATGAATCGATGTGACAGCCAGGGGAGCCGTATGAACCACTGTAATTAATGGGCTGGATGCGTCCGGAGAAAACGTAGTTGGCATCTATGTACTGCCACTCGCTCAGGACGCCGTTCAAGTTATCAAGGTCTTGACCGACCGTACCGTAATTTTGAGTGTTGGGGAGTGAAGTCTGGCCGTTCCAATAGATGTTGTTTGTGTTGGCCGAAATCGTCTGGTTCTGAATAATGCCAGAGGTAGAAACCAGACCCGACCTGCTTAGATCCACGTACATGTAAAACCAATTCTTCAGGCTGCCTCCGCTGTTCTTTTGGGTCGTCTCTCCGCCAGTGATGTAAACCACTTTTGAGTGATCTGTGGATAGCGCAACCTGGGTAACAATAGTTTGCTGTTCTTGACCATTCGAGCTGACACTCGGCGAAATAACTTGCACTCCTGCGGATTGACTCCGGGACGGAGAAAAAGCTAAAGCGCTGCTTGCAATAATTAAGAAAACGAGGACAATCGCTAAGAAATTAGAATACCTAACTCTCATCTGTGAAACGGTAATGGAAAAGTCTTCAGTGCTTCTTAACCCACAGTTTCGAACAGTTTAGTGACGGATTATTGCATAAAATCCATGATCGCAAAATAGTGCAATGCAATGTTAGAAGGCGGTTTCTCGTCGAATGCCTAATTGAATAGCAGAGAATTCTATTTCTCTCTATTTAGTCTCTTTACTTTTGGCCACTGCTTTCTAGAGGTCGGAACGATTGGCCAATATACATAGGTCGAATTGAAATGGTTTTGGTAGTCAATTCCAGGTACCATCTACTACGTTGTCGAATCCGACTTCGGGGTGAGACGTCATTGGAGAAGGATAATTTTTCATATTGGGGGATGGCCTCCTTTTTAAAAAAAGGGAAGGAGACAACCGGAATCAAAATTGAGCAGAACTGTCTAACCAACGCCCATTGGCACGCAGCTAATCGTCGAACTCGTCGAGGTAGTTGATGACGAAGATTCATTTGTAGTTGTTGTCGTCGTCGGAAGACACGTGGTCAGGGTAGAGTTTCTGACCAGCATATACCCACCGGGGGGAACTGCCGTCTGGCTACTGGTCGTTGTCTGTTTCTGATTTTCAGAATGTCCTACGAGTCCTCCCACATATAGAGCGGATAGCGCAGTTGTCCCAATTGCGACTATTATGAGAACTGATAGAACCAGAGATCTTCCACTTGTTTTTTGATTGTTGGATTTCATGGAACCAGCACACGCAGGGGTTCTGTATTCTATCTTTGTCCGTCCGATCTGGCAAATCTATTTATGAACCCGGAAGGTCGAAATCTGACTATAGCCATGCGTCGTATCGTGGGCGTAATCGTCCTGCTTGTGTTTCTCGTGATCTCCATCCTTTCTACGGCGAGTTTGGTCCTGGCCTCGATCGGGCTCCCGGTTCACATCGGTCCTACGGGCCCATTTTCTGGAATCAAACCAACCGGCGCACAAGTCTTTGCCCAGAGCTTCTTCGATCAGTCGTTCATTATCGCCCCGGCCAGCTGGGCTGCTGTTTGCGGTATGTGGATCTGGAGGGGGAAGATGCGCTCAAAGTGGAACTCTTCCGGATTCACTCAGGATGCGTTCGATCTTCTCGTCAAAATGAGGGGTGGACCAACCCGCTTGAAATTACTTCAAGCTCTGAATGCCCCGAAGGATCGCTCGCAGCTCGCGCATGAGCTTAACTTGGATTGGAAAGCGATTGACCGGCACGTCCAGATCCTGCAAAAATACAATTTTATCCGGGAGGACTCCTCTCACGGTCAAATTGTACTCTATACCATAACGCCAGAGGGGGACAAGTTACTCCACCTGATTGAGGAATTGGATTCCCAGTCCGGCAACTAAAACCCGGTTCCCGCACTGTAGTTCATACAAACACATTCTTCTCACGCGGAGGCTACTAATACCGCGGTGATCATCGCAACATAACCTGAATCACTGCCATCGTATTGAGTAATCAGGAGAATCATGTACCAGCCAAGCGTTATGAGGAAAGCAAGTTTGTCTGGACGATCCCCTTTCCTTTCGACCTGCACTGCAGCTTGGATTCGCTTTCTATCTGAGTCTTCCGGTGTTATGGTCAGAATCTGGTTTTGATTGGAATCTAGTACCGTCAAGTTGCGTCTAGACATTTTGAAATTATACGACTCGCCTTCGGATGTTTCCAAAACGCCCGAACCGCGAAAGTCCATTGTAACTGCGCCTAGACTTTCGTCCGTCTCGGCTTTTCGAATTGTTATCTTCGGTCGCAGAAAACCTGCTCGCTTGAATGTCCAGTTCCCGAGTGCCGATTCGCCGGTTGCCATTGACCCCCAGCTGTTTTTCCATACCAACCTAGCAACGACTTGTTGATCAGGCGTGACAAGTTCCGATTCTAGTTTTGCAGTTTGAACCCATCGAAGCTCATTTCCGGTGATTTCGCTAAATTTCATCTTTCTTTCATCCACTTTCGTCATTTTTCCTCCCAGAGGTCCGAGATAGTTAGACATTCGTCTAGATGCTCAGCGCAATATAAAATCTAGACGGGGAGGATCTTTTTAGTAAAAAAAATTCCTCTTGTGAAGGTGTTGTACAGTGACGAAAGCTGAATCAAGTGCTGAGACGAGAGAAGCTGATCTGATACTTCGATCGAAAGATCATCCTCTGATCACATCAAAGTCTCTTGCAGCAGATTTGAAAAGGATGGGCATTCGTCCGGGAATGACGATTTTAGTGCATTCATCACTTTCTTCCATTGGCTTGGGTGTGTGGCGGGGCGCCGGTGGTTATTCTAGCTCTGGAACAAGTTCTTGGCGAAGAAGGAATTCTCGTGATGCTGACGTATTCAGAAGACCTATCCGAACCATCCTACTGGAAGCATCCGGCAGTTCCAGAAGAGTGGTGGCAGTTGATTCGAGACGAGTCCCCAGCCTTCATGCCCGATCTTACTCCAACTCGTCAGATCGGCGCAATACCGGAATGTTTTCGAAAACAGAACGGAACAAGAAGTAACCATCCTCAAACATCATTTGCCGCAAGAGGGAAAAAGCGGATTTTGTTTCAGGCTCGCACGCTCTTGCTTTTCCGTTAGGCGAAGAATCGCCCCTTGCGCGCATTTACGATCTGAACGGATCTGTCTTGCTCCTTGGAGTGTCAAACGGAAATAATAGCTCAATTCATCTTGCTGAATACCGATCCAGCTTTCCGGGAAAAAGGGAGGTGAAATCCGGCGCTCCTATTTTCTAGGATGGAAAAAGGCGGCGGGTTGAGTTTGATGACATCTATTACGACGACTCTGACTTTCCGAGAGTTGGAGCTGATTTTGCCAAGGACACGGGGTTGGTCACTGAAAGAAGGGTCGGCCTTGCAATTACACTGATCATGCCACAAAAACAACTCGTTGATTATTCTGTAGAATAGTTCAAGAAAAACAGATGAATAGTAGCGAAAAAAGACTAGTTGATTCGGGAAGATCTTAATCTTTTGTGAGAAAGACGAATGTCCTCATCACTACATCTTTGCTTATTCTGCCCTAATTTCACGATAAACTTGCTCCGGGGTACGACTTTGTCCGTCATCAAAGACATCCTCCGGAAAGTTCTTCATTGAAAATTCCGTCATTGCATACATTATAGGAATTACGTCCCTTCCAAGATCGGTGAGGGAATAATCGATCCGAATGGGAGTACCCGGATAGACTTTTCGAGCCACGACACCCATCACTTCAAGTTCTCTCAGTCTCAGCGCTAGCATTCGAGGGTTTATTCCGGGTGCATTTTTCTGAATCTGATTAAACTTTGTATTCCCCAGCATGAGTTCGCGAATTATCTCTATCGTCCACCTTTTACCCAGCGTTCGAAATCCAAGCGCAATTGGGCAAGACTTTAGATTTGAATAATTTTCAAGCGACTTTAGAAACTTCTCTTCCTGCAAGTTGCTTACAGTCCTGATAGCGGGCTTAAATCACTTCTCTTTTTGTATCAACTTTATGAATACAAGCATTTCATTCATGTCACTTCCACGACCTTCGCCGAATCGAGCATTTCTTTTGGCTTGAACAATCATCTCAATCGCAATTTCCTGATTGTTTGGCCCTCTTTTGTCCAGTACTTGATTTTGAGTAACAAAGTAAATTTTATGGGAAGCTGCCTGAGTCTGATTTTCTCAACCAATAAATAACTCTCCGCCGAGATCTATGCTATTCCGGACAACGAGGCATCCTGTGAAAAGACGCAGACTGATAATTTCCCTTGCAATACTCGCGATTTTGCTTGCGGGAACTGCGCTCCCGATAGGTTCTCTTCCGCCGCTTCAGAAACTTCTGAACCCGGAGACGGGGATTTGGGCTCCGAGCTCTCCAGTCAATAACCTGGAGTTAGGGCAGCAATCCACAACGATTGTTCTGAATGGAACGAGCGCGCGAGTCGATTTGAATATTGATCAGAATGGCTTTGTTCGCATCGCTTCAAACGAGACTTGGGCAATGTATTTCGAGCAAGGTTACATGACGGCTAAACTTCGGCTGACGCAAATGGACTTTACGCGAAGGCTTGCCGAGGGAAATCTCTCCGCAATCGTAGGTTCATCAGCGCTATCAAGCGACGAGTTTTACAGAACCCTCGAAATGTATCCAGTTGCCACGGAAGTTATCAATAACCTATCGAAGTCCAGTGCGGCTTACATTGCAGTAAGTTCGTTTACCGCGGGTGTTAATTCGTACATGTCCTCGATTTCCTCTCCGTCACTCCCCTTGCTCTTCAAATTGCTGGATTACACTCCGACTCAATGGAAAATGGAGGACACGTACGTCGTACAGCAACTCCTGACGTGGCAACTCAGTTCTTCATTCGATCCGCTTTTCTTCAATTACGCACTGGAAAAAATGCCTGAGAATGTAATCACCTCTCTTTACCCTGCTTACCCATCTTCGGTTCAATTTCCTATGGTGCCATACTCTCTCAATCCTGCGATTTATTCAGAATCGGGCAACCTCAAGAATCTCACTCTTTACTCGCCAACCATACTCAGTTTGAATCTCAGCTCCTTTCAAACAGCAGCACTTGTCACTGCACCGAGATCGAATAACAGTGAGGCGAACTCGATAATCTCTCAGTTATGGTCCCAGCTCAATTCGGTTCGCACTACTTTCCATTCCATCGACGACAAGGGCAGCAATAACTGGGCAGTAAGCTCGAACCTGACCGGCGGCGGAGCCATCTTAGCTAACGATCCTCACCTCTCGATTACTGTCCCGCCGATCTGGCTTGGGTTCCAGCTCGTGGGTCCGGGCGAAAATGTGATTGGAGTCTCGTTTCCAGGAACACCGGGAATAGTTCTCGGCCACAACCCGTACATTGCCTGGGCTGCAACCGATTCCAATGTGCAGGCGACCTACTTCTACTTCGAAACGCTGAACCCCGCAAATTCGAACGAGTACATGCACAACGGGCAGTGGACAAAGTTCTCAATCCTGAACGAGTCGATTCCGGTTGCAGGTTCAACTCCTACCTCAATTTCTGTAAAAAGAGCGATCAACGGCGCGATGATTCCAGGATGGAACAACACCATAGCTCTGGACTGGACAGGACTATATCCGTCGGACGAACTTTCAGCCCTTCTCTCGCTCGATGTTGCACAGAACGTTAGCGCCGCGCAAAACGCTCTTACTAACTTCAAAGTCGGAATCCAGAATTGGGCAGTTGCGGACAACAAAGGTAACATCGGTATATTCACGTACGGATATTATCCCATTATAGAGAAAGGCAATCCGCGCGGAGTGCTCCCCGGGAATGGAAGCTTCGACTGGGTCGGTTCAATTCCATTATCAGAGCAACCTCACCAATACGATCCTCCAAATGGATTCGTGTTTTCTGCAAATCAGATCCAGGTATCCCCAAACTATCCTTACTATATTGGATGGAATTTCGAGTCGGGTTACAGAGCGGCTGAAATCTTCACGGTCTTGAATTCGACGTATAAACCAAATGTAAGTCAGATGGAGCAACTCCAGCTCTCTAACCATGATTATTCTTCGAACATTTTTCTCAAGCCTCTACTCAGCGCCCTTGAGCGCTCCAACTACAGCTCGATTCCCGAGACGGACACACTGGCGGCCTGGAATGGAAACATGGACCTAAACTCGACCGCGGCTTCGATCTATTATTTCTGGCTGAATTCCTACATCAACGACACATTCGTCCCATACTTGGAACACTACAACATTACTGTCACTGAAGGATTATACGGCACAACTTTCTTCGCAGCCTCCAACGCGATAAATCAGGGCCCTCTAGTAGAAGATCTTGCAAACTGGACTGTGAATTTTCCTACTATTCAGTGGTTTAACAACCCGGTCAATGGAGAGAAAAGGAACGCGACCACGCTGATGGTTCAGGGATTCCACGAAGCGCTTCAGGAACTTTCAGCTTTGAAGGGGAATTATTCACAAACTTCTTGGCAGTGGGGAAACATCCACACCAGATACGATCCGAACTTGTTTGGTCTGCCGGCGCTCGACGGGCCTGCACTTCCAGCACCGGGCGACGACAATACTCCGAATGCAGCTTACGGAATAAACTCGACAATCGGACCGAGCTGGAGACAGATTACAGACATGAGTCGTCCGTTGAATTCTTCGTTCGGGATCTACCCCGGAGGTCTGAGTGAGAACTATATTTCGCCGTATTACTCTAACACTGTCGAAGATTGGAACAACGGAGTCTATTACACGCTGATACCTTCCGGATTACCACCAGAGTTCTACTACCTTTATCCGGGAGGAAGCTCGTCGCCTTGATGCGCCTCACTTCAGATCTTTACTTCCTCCTTCTGGTGGATCTGGCGGCTTGCTTTCTACTATCTTACTTTGGCGTGTGGTACCTGGCTTTCATACCATCTGTCCTAATTGGTTCTTTGCTCAAGAGTAGATGGTTGCACCTGATCAGTTTTGGATTCTCCGGAGCAATAGGGGCGATCTTGCCAATCTTCATCTCGGATGCAACTGCCCGCCTGGATAGCGGCGCAGTCCTTGCGGCAGTACTAGGACTCCCGGGTGGATTTGTCGGTCCCTTGATTCTAACGGCGATGGTTGCTTTCTTCATTTCAGGGCTTGCGGCAGTTGTTGCGTCCTCTTTCCGCGATACTAGCCCGGAACCCGTGGCAATCAAGCCAAAACAAAAAGTGTAGGATTCTGAGCCGAATCAATATACGCAACCGCACCTTCATGGGCCCTTTATGCAAAGAACGGAAGTTCCTCAATTTGGAAGTGACGAATGGTTTCTTGATGCGTCACCGTGGTATGATCTTATGCTTAGCAAAGCGCCCGTTTTCTTCGAGAAGGGCAGCGCAACATGGCACGTTTTCAGCTATAGCGACGTCGAGCGAGTACTCACTCAGTTCAGCCTGTTCTCTTCACAATTTAGCTCGTATGAGGCAGAACGACCTGGCCAAGATCGGGGCTCGGAAGACGCAAATATTATGGGAAGCATGCTGACAACCGATCCACCTTTTCACACTAAACTCCGAAATATAGTTTCGAAATCTTTCACCCCAGCCTCAATTTCACTTTTGGAACCGAGGGTTCGTGAAATTTCATCCGCTTTGATCAAGGATTTTCCCTCCAAGCTTGACTTTGTAGCTAACTTTACCGATCCATTTCCAGTCACGGTCATCGCGGAGATGCTCGGAATTCCTGCGGATGATCGGAAGAAGTTCAAAAGATGGTCGGACAATGAAATCGGATCCTCCGAAGAAACTCCTCTAAACAGGAGGAAGTTGCACGTCGAACTTACACAGTACTTTTCAAAGACAATTGAAGAACGCAAGAAAAATCCAGGCTCGGATCTTATTTCTTCAATAGTTACTTCGGAGGTGGATGGTGCACGCCTCACCGAAGCCGAGGCTGTCAGTTTTTGCATTCTCCTTCTCATCGCTGGAAACGAGACGACGACCAACCTTCTGGGGAATGCGATTCGCCTTTTTGCTCGATACAACTCGATCGAAAAGCTTCACGAAACTCCCACTACAATACCAACTGCAGTCGAAGAGGTTCTAAGATTTAGCTCGCCGGTGCGTGCCATGTTCAGAATTGCGACCAAAGACTCTGAACTCGCCGGGCAGCAGGTGAAAGCGGGTCAGTCGTTGATGGCCTGGATAGGTTCCGCCAACCGGGACGACAAAAAATTCATCGACCCGCAAAAGTTCGACATTGAAAGGAAACCAAACCCCCACATCGCTTTCGGACATGGAATACACATGTGCCTCGGCGCCCCGTTGGCTCGGCTGGAATCTCGCGTCGCGATCGAGCTCCTCGCTGGAAAGTATCGGCAAGTGGAGCTACTGGCGAAAGATGAAGAGCTCGTTCCGATAAGAAATGTCGCTATCGGAGGAGTGGGTCACTTGCCAGTGAGATTTGCGGCATAGTAACCAATCTGCTCCTCTTTTGCTGAATTTCAGTTCCTACTGCCTGTGGAACTGTGAGGAATCCAAGCTGTGCGCAGACCTGTTCGAAAGTCTTGATGTGATAATCCAGCCAAGGATGGATTGAGTAGACGACGCCGTACCTTTCGCCCGAACTCTGGACCAGATTGTTTTTCTGCAAAATAGCCATGTGATGCTGAACCGAACGATAGTCCACGCCGATCAATTTTGCCAGCTGGTTCAGATTGTTTGGTCTTTCGCGAACTGCATTCAGGATCTTTGCCCTGTTCTCTCCTCCTCGGCTTGCTCCAAGTAAAAACCAGAGCAGTCGTCTAAACTCTTCATCGCTGTTGTTTCTTTCACTCATTTCCAATTACTTTCCCACTATTTTTTCCTAATCCAGCCAATTTTCAGTGTAAGCCTTGGGTATTCGGGTGTTCCGAAACTTGTTGGCGAGTTACTATACCGATAGTAGTAATTAAAAGGATTTCTAAGCATTTTGACCGCTTACTACTACGGTAGTAGCAATAAGGAGGATTGTTATTTGTCCTTCATTCTGAGCTCATCTATTCAGTCCCGTCTGGGATTCATAGATCATTCTAGAATATCGGAACGGTAATCGAACTCGGAGCAGGCAAATATTCATACTCTATTGATAATTACCTTTGAAAATTACTGGTATTCTAAATTGAGAGAGAGTACACGAGCTCGCACAACGGAAACCACCGATCTCGGACCAGTAATACTGAAGGGAGAACATATCATTCTAGAGCCGATCGCTAATGAACATTCTGTAGGGCTATTGGAAGCTGGGGCTGGCCTTGACTGGGCTTGGATGTCCTCAAAGCTCACGGATCTTCATATTATTCACAAGTGCATTGAGGAAACTTTGTCCGCTCAGAAGAGAGGAGAAGAGTACGCGTTTACAGTCCGCGAGATTTCTTCCGGTAAGATAATTGGAAGCACGCGCTACATGGATACGCACCCAAAAAGCTTGGGAACCGAAATCGGCTGGACGTGGTATTCTCCTAGCGTTTGGGGAACTTTGGTCAATCCGGAGTGTAAGTTACTACTTTTAGAACATGCCTTCGATGACTGGGGAGCAATACGCGTTCAGCTAAAGACAGACGACAAGAATGTACACTCTCAGCGAGCAATATTGAAGCTAGGAGCAAAATTCGAAGGCAAGTTAAGAAACCACAGAATACGTCCTGACGGAACAATCCGGCATACAATGATGTATTCAATAACAAACGAAGAGTGGCCAGAAGTTAAGTACTCGTTGAGAAAAAGGATCGCTGAGCTGAAGAGTACCTTCAGCAGCTCACAAAAGTTGTGAATGCCCGGAATTTTATCAGCGAGATTAATATTTCAAAATCTTGAACCTAGGAGAATCGAATTTAGTGCATTAAAGCAAGAAATCCCGGAAAAAAAGAGTCCCGCGGGTCGGATTTTCAGGCGCGGCTTTTTCAACCGCACTCATTTGAACCGACGACAGTCCGGTTTCTGTAAGCTTGATAGGCTGGGTCGGGATCAGCGCCTCAAAAATTCTAATCTTGAGGAGCCAGAGATCTCTACAGCATCTCCCCTTGGCTCTTGTTAGGAGCCGGAGGTCGGAAGCTCTACCAAGCTGAGCTACCGCGGGTAAAATGAAAAACCTTCTCCGCCCATAAATAACTATCGCGATTAAAAGAAAATTTGATGTCACAAATTTCCTCTTTTCAATATGCGAGAAAAGCGTGAGAAATTAACTTGAATTTCAAATCCAACAATCTGGAATTGCTTTTTTCTCAAACTCTAATGTTAACACAACATTTATAGTATAAATTTTGAGGAGCTGCACCGGATTTGAGTATATCCGCTCTCGGGATATTCCCCGCAAGCGTGGGTTTCAATATCGTTTATCTTACTGTAATTTTCGTAATGGGGACTTTGATTACTATCGTTGCGATAATTGCGGTAGTATACTCGACGAGACATCCCGAGGAAGGTGACAGCCACGCGCTGGCGAAGTACGAGAAGCACTGGGTGATCGGCATCGTAATCATATTCATCGCGTTCAGTGTTTCAACATTGGGCTACCTGCCGTATCCGTACGCCCACACGGACATAAAACCCACAATGATTGTGGATGTTCAGGCGCAGCAGTTTAACTGGTGCATGAGTAAAGCTCCGACGTTTGGTACTCCATGCGTAAACAATTATCCGATTCCAGTTGGTAATACGGTGCTGTTCAATGTGACCAGCATCGACGTTACTCACGGTTTTGGAGTTTACGATTCTACGGGCGCCATAATTTTCCAGGTTCAAGTGATGCCCGGTTTTTACAATGACATTATGTACAAGTTCACGAATCCCGGAACTTACTATGTCCGTTGCCTGGAATTTTGCGGCTACGGCCACTATGGTATGTTTACAACCTTTAACGTAACATCAGTTTGAGAATCAGAGAGTTAGAGGAATAAATTGAGCACCACAAGCAACTTCTCCTCAGGAACCAGCACAATAAGCGAAGGAGTTGCAAAGGAAGAAGCTCTTACTCCCTTCACAAGGAGATGGACCCGCAGACTGCTCTACCTTTCATTTCTGAATTTTATCATTGCTGGAACTCTCGCTCTATTCATGAGAACTGACCAGGCGGGAAGTTCCAGTCTTATCGGTTCGCTTGGCTCTCCACAGGTTTTCGGACAGCTATTGACTGCTCACGGCCTCGGAATGTTTGTTGGCTGGCAATTTCCGTTTACATACGGGCTGATTGCGTACGCACTTCCAAAATACATGAAGCGAAAATTATACGCGGAGAGATTACTTCCTGCTGTATTTTTCTTGTTCATGATAGGATTCTATTTGGTATGGTTGTCTACCGCTCTTGGTTACGGCCCAGGCTGGTATTTCCTGTTCCCACTACCGTTCCACGGTGGTCCTGCTGGCTCTGCTCCTTGGGGTTCAACGCAGGCACTGATGTTCTTTGGCGGAATGATCATAACAAACGTCTCACTTTTTACTTTCACATACATTGTCCTGGGAACTGTATTTTCAAACAAATACCAGGACGATTACAACCTAAAGGCCGGCTACAATCACTCAATGTCCGCAAAGTTTGCCGGGGCGATCGGCTTTGAGGCATACATGCCGAAGGCGGTTCGTTCAAGAATTCTCTCGTATCCTCCTGCCGTAATTGCGGCTGTTGTAACGACACTGGACATGATTGTTTCAGCGCCTCCGTTTTTGACCCTGCTCGGTGATGGAGCCTGGGTCTCGATGAACAACCAGACTTTCCTGAACAATCTGGTAGCGAAGAACTTTCTCTGGATAAACTATCATCCGATAGTGTACTATGCCTTCTTCCCGCTAATCGGGATGTACTACACGCTTATTCCGATCTTCTCGAAGCGAAACTTTTCCAGCAACAGGTGGGCAAAAGCTCCTTGGCCACTACTTCTCATTACAGGAGTAGGGGTTTACAGCCACCACCTTTTCATGGACACTTCCCAACCGTTTATTTTGCAGTTCATGTCTCAGAACATGTCCATGGTAATCGGAATCGCCTCTGGAGTTTCCGTGTTCACTCTACTCGCTTTGGTTTGGAGATCAAAGTACGAATGGAACCTGACCGCAAAGTGGCTGGTGGCAAGTATCTTCGGCTGGATTATTGGTGGGATTGGCGGAGTGGAGCAGGGAAATACCGCTCTTGACGTATATCTCCACAATACTTACGCAGTCGTAGGTCACTTTCACTTTAACGGCTTGGACGGGATTGTCTTTGCCAGTTTCGGAGTCCTCTACTGGATTCTGCCGGAAATATCCTCAAAGCAGTGGTACAGCAAAACGCTAGGAGAAATTCACCTCTGGGGAAGTCTTGTAGGAGGATTTGGTCTCGCATTTGTCTTCACGGCAATGGGCTACATTGGAGTACCTCGCCGCCAATACCTTCCTGCGAACGCAGGGCTTCCATTTACAATTACACTGAACTACCAATTCTACTTGGATCTGGCACTATTGTTTGCCTTGATAATTGCCACGGCGCAGATTCCGTTTATCTGGAACATTTTGAAGACGCTCATGGGACCGACGTCACCAAAACCATTTACAACTCCTGCCTCGCTTGAAGATGCAATCCAGATTCCCATACCGACCCCAATTGCCCGCGCTTCAGATCAAGGAACCTCAATCCTCGAACCTGGGTCAGGTGCGTTGTCCGGAGTCTCTTCGGCTAACTCCGGCATGGGAGCAGGATCCATAAATCAGATTACGAAGGGAAAAGAGGTTGCATAAAGTTTGGACAAGGACATTTTCTACATCAGCATATTTCTTCTGTTCATAGGAATCGGCGGACAGATCGCGTGGCTTCTGTTCGGAGGGATACCATGCAATCCAGCTGGCGGAAATCCCTACCTCTTCGGAGCTGCGTGCGATCCAAAGGCGACGATTGCCTCTTTTCAAGAACTGCAAAATATCTCGGGTTACGCCATGCTACTCGGATTCATTCTGCTGCCTGCCGGGCTTTTCAAGGATGGGCTTCCGAACCCGGGTTTTACAGCCCGCGTGTTTATTGGCTTTCTATTGATCCTCAGCGTCGGAGTCGTTTTTACCGGAGTTATTCTGGCTCCCTCGGCATCCTCGAAGGGACCTCCCCCGA
Organism: Nitrososphaerota archaeon; assembly: GCA_013288145.1. Next base: position 18,340 of record JABDCJ010000028.1, read on the forward strand.
CCGGATTTCTCACCATATTGCCAGGCTCAGCAAACCCCACTGGGGCGGCAAATCAGATCACTTACTCGCCTCAGAACGTAACAGTAGTGATCGGTAAGAACAACACGGTGCAATGGACAAACAACGACAACGCAATACATTCTGTTACCTCAAAAACGGAACCCGGTGGCGCGGTTAGTTTCAACTCTGGAGCTGTTTCGCCGAAAGGTACCTTCGAGTATACTTTCACGGTCGTCGGGATTTACACTTACTATTGCACTTTCCATCCCGGGTGGATGCACGGGACAATCAAAGTAGTAACAGCCTAGTTTTTTCGTCGAAGACTAGAGTACAGCCTGCGGAGTCTGACGTAATCAGCCGATTCGTAAATGCAGTGATTGACTCCAATTCGCAGGTTGAAAATCGAAGACAGTTTTCGATCTCTTGCGAACTTGCGGTTCAGCATGCTTGATTTTAGTCTGACGTAACTTCCCGCAGTGTAGTACAGAAACAGATTTACTACTTTTTCGAACGAACTCGCCGATTGAGGCTTCGTGTGCGACTCCCTCGTCTTCTTTTTGATTCGAAGGAAGTAAAGTTTAGGAAAGTAAAGCGCCATCCACGAATTTTCGGAGAGCAGATCAACGAAATATTTCTCCCCGTGAACTATCCTCGTTGAAAGGGCGTCTCTTGCAAACAAGCCATTCTGGTTTCTCAGAAATTCATCCCGCACAAACTTGTCATCTGAAACGTAACTGAGGCAGATCCACGGGGAATCTTTTCTTACCAGCCGGAACGCCCTCGCGAGAATCAGCGATCTTACGAAACTGATCCACATGGTGCCCGACTTGGCAATGCAAAAAAAGTCCAGATCATCTGTTTCTGAAACGGAAAGGTAAGAGGTTGAGCCGCTGATCGAGAGAACCTTGAAAGTGAAAGCGCCATTCCCGAGCAGCGCCCCGAATTCAAGCGCGCAAGTAATGTTAGAATTTGCCCGATCAAAACGCGCGAGAATATTGCTCTTTTCTCTTTCTAGACGCTGTATGTCATTTGAACTTCTTTCAAGCACAAGGCCCGAGGCGATCGTGTATTTCGAAGACAGCTCTGAGTAGTTATCCCAGGAATTTGCGAGCTGCTCCTCCGAATAATCGATGGAAGTTAGGGCGATCAAATCTTTCAAAGCAACGGACGATCCATTTTCTCTCGCCACGTCGCAAAAGAGCTTCATATTTGATAGAACTTTCTTGGTAAGTACCGGAGTTGGTTCTCGACTCTTTTTTTCAGTTTCCATATCTTTCCCAAACTCCGTGCTTTTCCATCGAAGAAACCGCATCCTTCAGTCCGAGAAAAATTGATGCTGCCTCGCTGACCAGAGCCAAGGGGAGTATTTTAATCAATTTTGGATTCCGGGCAATCGTCCTAACTAGAAGCGAGAGACTGAGATTTGGAGCTTGGAGAAGTAGAGACTCTATCGTCATTGGTGATCTTCCGGTCAAACGCCAGACCTGGAAGTGGCCGAAAATTATTCTTCGCCTCTGACGTATCAGGTCAACACACCTTGAGGGTACATCGATGTAGACTGGGGCATCAGTGCAGAACTTGATCGAGTACCCCTGGATTCTCGCTCTTCCCGCGATGTATGCGCCATCATTGACCAGTCCTGCCGGAAGTCTGTGTAGCAGCTCGAGCCGCACCGCCATCATCTCATCGCTACCATGATTACTCAGATTCATGTGATTTAGGCGGAGGGAACACTCATTGTGAACGTTCCACATCAGCTCTTCGACAAGGGAAGTAGCGTTACCATTGCGGGTAAACGAAGGGCGACCCGAGACAACCCCGGTTTCCTCACCCGGCTCGTCAATCAAACGAAGCAGCTTCACAATTGATCCTCTTGCAGGGATCGCATCAGAGTTTATGAAAACAAGATAGCTCCCCTCTGCATTTTCTATGATCTTGTTAATGGCACTTGCCTTACCGTGTCTAGAACTTTCTTCGATAAGCAAGATCCTGCTGTCGAGACTTGCAAGGAATCGCACTGGATCAAGAGCGCCTTCAGGACATCCACTCGCTACGATCACAATCTTTGAAAGAAAGTAATCCTCAGGAAGTTCTTCTGACTCCACAAGCTTAACGAGATATGCGAGGTTTTCCGCACGATCGCTGGCGCAGATTCCAATGGTAAACTTGCAAGCGTGGCGGAGGCTCTGCATTTCTCTTTATTCCAACTCCCAAAAACCCTGTGATCACGGGGTCAAAGACGATTTGTATGATAGCGAGAGGGCAATAGATATAGTTATTTCAAAAAATATGAAGGAGCTTCCCGCTCCTATTAAGGTAGTAGCAAAGAGCTATCGGGAGACGCTGGTGCTGTCCGGCTCTTCCAAGCGGTCTGCTGCGTCTTCGTGATCTTCCATTTCGAGGAGCTTCTTGATCCTCAAGGTGAGCGATGGCTGCTTGCTGAAAATGCTCGATTCACGTTCATTCAAGAGAAGCGACGCCACCTGAGTTATTGGAACACTCGAAGCAGTCCCGTGCATAGTTTCGTGTATCTTTATCAGTGCTGAAGCGAGTGCGGCCGGCTTTCCTGTAAGTTTTGCAGAATATTCATCGGCATAAAGCTCGCCATCGCGGTAAATTGCGGCTTCGACAAAGTGCGCAACGGGATCGAAAATGAACGCGCTTCGATAAGCGGTAGCCATGGTCTTGCGAAGAGAATCCCGATGAACGATGTGCCCAAGCTCATGCGCGAGGACTGCCCTCAATTCGTCGTCATCCAAAGCTACAGCTGCCCCGCTTGAAATTGCGACGACCTTTTCCCCCTTCCAGTCCAGAGCTGCCGATGCAGGTAGGTCAGAAGCACCAGGAACAACGGAGAGCGCGATCCCGGAAAGATTTGATACATAAAGCAGACTGGAGAATACGATCGAAACCCTGCTTCGAACTGATTCTATGCTCGAAGATTCTTCCCTACTTTTGCGCGTGAAAGTAAAGTATGGATAAATTTGCTTCATTGCACGGTTTCGCAATAGATAGAAAATAACAGGTCCTAAAATTACGGTCGGTAAAATTGCAAACTTTGCAACCTCGATCACTGCATTAGCTGGCGAGTTTACATATTCTCCCTCAAGGCCGAAACAGAGGAGAAGGCTGGCCAAAATGAAGACCCAAAGAGAAGTGGATATCATCATGGCGGAGAGCATTGAAGTGCTCCGTCGCCGGTGATTCTTAGAAAGTGCAAATATCGCAAACGAAGCAGCAAGAGCTACTGCGGCTAGAACCAGCCCTGTCAGTATGAGGTTCGAACTAAAGTAGAACTCGACAACGCCTGGTAAGCCTAAGCTCCAGTGGGACAATTTGTAAGAATGTCACTTCTTCCTTCTTGCTTTGTCTACCTGCTTTTTCAATTTATCAAGGTCATCTTGGGAGAGTGAGTCGAGCCTTCTGTAAATAGCAGAATAGGCAGTTTCACCAAAAGCACTCGTAATACGATCCAGCGTGGATTCCACGATTTGTCTTTTCAACTTCTCGTCCTTGCCCAAGGTAAAGAGGTACTTTGTTCCTCCGGGTCCAGGAAGAGCTTTCCTTTCGACGAGTCTCTTCTTGTAAAGTCTGTCAAGAGTCGTGCTGACCGTCGTGTAAGCGATATCTCTTTTTTCCCTTAGCGAATCCATAACGTCGGCTGCTGTGGCCTGCCCTTTCAATTTGAGTACTTCGAGTACGTCAGACTCGAGTTCGCCGATGATTTCTAGGGATTTTGAAGACGCGTTAGCTTGTGGCACTGTTAAACTGGATATTATCTCCTATCAGTGTAGTAAAAAACTTTTTCCAAAATGTTGTCTTTTAAGACTGCGAAACTGACTTGAAAATCTTGCGCTTTTTCTATATGCCCTTTCGGACCGAAATAAACCAAGTCAAGCGTTTGCCAAATCGCAGGTAAAATAGGTTCTGAATCATCTTTCGACAAAAACTCAACTCGCAGTCGCCCTGCTGGTCGGTATGGCGGTGCGCGAAGTTCTGGCGCCATTCACCGGACACCCGTTTGATTTTGAACTCTGGCTTCGGATAGGATACTACGTGTCTCAAGGGAGTGATCCGTATTCCGTTACCAACCCGATACCCGGATTGAGCTTTCCCGGCGCCCAGGCGATGACGTGGATCGGGTACCCGCCGACTTGGGCATTCTTTCAAGCAGGGCTGTACAAAATTTATTCACTCTCCGGGATAGACAACCGGTTTGCGTACTACTTTATCATAAAGCAACCAATGATCTTGGCAGACCTGGTTGCCGGCTACCTTCTCTTCCGGATGATAACAGAACTGCGGAATCTCGAAACAGGAGTTAGGGCATTCGTCTTCTGGATGCTCTGTCCTTTCACTATCATCATTTCTTCGATCTGGGGAATGTTCGATCAAGTAATCCTCGTCTTGATTTTGGGATCAGTCCTGACCGTAAAAGAGACCCAGAAAAGCGCGTTCATGCTGTCGCTGGGTTTCTTGTTGAAAGTCCTCCCTCTGATGTATTTTCCGGTAATGGCGTTTATTCAAGAGTCGAAGCAGAAAATAGCACTGTACCTTTCGGTTTCGATAGGAACCTCCATAGCGTTCGCATTGCTACCATATCTCTTTTTCAAAGGCTGGAAAATTTCCCAGCTTGCCGGGGTGGGGATCAGCGTCGTTAACAAACTGGGTGGCAGCGCAAATTACTGGATAATTCTAACCGTGTACCAGACATACTGGAAGATCCCGCCATCAATTATAGATCTTCTCAACCTAATAGCATACGCCTGGATACCGGCCGTTCTCATAGCCTCCGCGTTTTGCATCAGTCGAATAAAGCAAAGAGAAAATCTAACCAGGAATCTCTGCCTTTCTCTGATTTTCATTACACTCATCTTTTTCCTCACAAAATCAATCGTGAACGAGCAGTACGTGATTTACTTCCTCGGTCTGGGACTCGTTGACTACTATGTCCTGGATTCTCGCCGTAGGAGAAAACTCTTCCATGCGATCTGGATAACGACACTTGTCTTTCTCGCGGCAAATAATGGCTACTTTACCAGATTTCTCGAACCCCTGTCGACGTACTATAAAGATCTGAACGTCATGTTTGAAACCGGGGGGTATGCTGAGCTGAGGTTTGCCATAATGCTCGTATGCGGATTCGTCTTTACCGCACTGACATTCTCTTACTTGGTTTCACTTTACCAGGACTTGCGTAAAATCGGGAATGGCCCGTGCGTGGTAATCAATAACCGTTAAGAGTCTAACGAATAGAACCTGTGTTTTGAAGCGTGGGGTGATAGCATGGCGCGGCAAATAATCGACAGGAGCGAGTCCTTGCTTCTTGGATTCTCCATTCTATTCCAGATCGTTTCTCTTTTCACTCTACTTCGAGTCGCAACCGGAGTTGCCGCGGCGAACTCTACCACATCTCCGTCCCAGCTTGTTGTCCTTCCGAGTCTAAACCAGAGCGTGTCCGTTCCAAATTCCACACCACAGTTTGTTAATCCGGTTGGAGGTGGTCTGGATTCTTCTCTAGTCCTCGCAGCTCTGTTTGTCATCGCAAATGTCGTAGTGGTGTCTCTGCTCGCTTTCCTTTACAGGAAGAAAAGGATGAAGTGGTTTTCAATCGTCATCAGCGTCTTCCTTATCTTCAACGTCACTGAGCTCTATTTTTCTTTCATAGCGGGCCTCTACTCCCTTCTCCCGATAGCTGCCGCGATCGTCGCTTCAGTGATAACGATCTGGTCAGCGGTAAAGGGAAAGACCGGCGTTGTGAATATTCTTGCACTTTTTCTCGCACTCGAGCTTGGGAGCTCGTTTCCTGTGCTGCTTCAGGCCCCTCTCAACTGGATTGTGCCGCTTGTGTACTCTGTCTTTGACATCTACGCGATATACTTTGGCCGTCTAGGCAAGCTTGTAAAACAGGTGGGCGATGATGAGAGCGCGTCCGGCAAAGATGCAAAAGCAAAGGAGGATAAAGTCAGTCCGGTAAAGAAATCGAGACTGAGAAAGTGGCCAGACTTTGGACTATTGACAATTAGCTTTGGAAAGATCGAAATCGGCATGGCCGACATTGCGTTTTACACGATGGTGCCAGCTATTGCCCTGATTCTGGTCAGCCTGTCCGCCTTCTTTGTCGTGATGATCGTTTTAGACGTCGGGCTCGTAATTTCTTTCTACGTCTTCAGGAACAGAGAAGTCGCCCCTGGACTTCCAATTCCGATCCTGCTAGGTCTTGGAGCTCTATTGCTGATGTACCTGATTCAGATTCATTAGCGATTACCATTCAAATTCCAGCAGTCCTGAAAATCGCAGGGAGTCTAACAATCCTTCCGCATACCCTATGCTGAGAACTGCTAGTTCGTCGCGACCCTCATTGAGAAATCGCTCGGCGTCTCGGGTGTAGCACTCGACGTTTTCAAAGACATCTTCAAAATTTAGTCCACTAGAAATTTTCTTGATCTCAGCCGATTTCTTTGCACGCCCTAGTGCATCCAATGTCTTTCTCGTATACTTTTGCACCATCCTTCTGGAAAGCTTTGAAATCGCTCGCGTATTGTCGGGAATCGACTCGATATTTCGCCCAAGCAGTACTCCAAGCGATTCAAGTTCCGTATAGTGAAGTTTTCCAGGAAGAACGAGAACGTGCGGAGGAGCGCCGAGATTCCTAGTTTTTAGTTCCTCCAAAGATAGCCCGGCGACACTTGAATCTTTAGATCCCAGACGGGAAGCAACCAGGACAAAAGTCGAAGCATCGAGAACTTCGTGTCGAAGATCCCTCTCTGCATCCTCAAGTCCCTTTATGGCTGCTTTCGGGTCGAGAAAGAAATTCTGCGATTCATCCCACTCGAGGAGAATCGTCGTGTGAAGTCCACGAAACAGGTTGTCGTATATAGTGTTGTAGGCCGTGTACTGCATTGGCTCCTTTGTCATCGTTACAATTCTGCCAAAATTGTACGAGTGGAGTCCGAGCTCGCCGCTGACCGAGCAAAGAATTGAAGAGCCATGAATGATCGTCGTTTCGATTCCTTCTTTGATCGCCCTCGTTCTCAATTCTTGGTGGGTTGTCGCAACCATTGGATCGCCGGAGCAGACAAGCGCAGCGATTCCCTTCTTTGAGACCTCCAGGATTTTCCGTCCATCCTCGACAAATTCCCTCTTGACGACTTCGACCTTTTCAGACAGATCCGAAAATTGCGAAAGAACCTCATCGTTGATAGGGGGCGATGTGTAACTCTCATAGTAAACATGATCGCACGAGCTTAGCTCCTGAAGAGATTTGAGCGAAAGCGATTGGTCAATTCCCAATCCTACAAAGTAAAGCATGCAAACTCATTCTCTGAATCTCGCTAATATGTCTAAATCCAAAAGAGTGAAATTCTCACTTCTCACGAACTACCGGAAATGCAACAGCAAATTGTCAAAGTTGGCGTGATCGGCGCCGGGACCATGGGACATGGGATCGCTCAGGTTTTTGCGCAGGCAGGTTATGACGTTAAACTGAACGATGTAAGCCCCGATCTCGTAACAAAGGGAATCGCGAGAATAGATGGAAATCTAACCCGATCGGTCGAAAAGGGTAGAATCACACAAGTGCAAAAGTCTGATGTTCTCTCGAAGATCACCCCAGCCCCCGATCTTTCCGATTTTAGTGACAGGGATCTCACCGTTGAGGCTGCGCTTGAAAAAATCGAAGTGAAGAGCGACGTATTCAGGAGACTTGACAAGATCTGTTCTGACCAGACCATTCTTGCCAGCAATACTTCATCAATTCCGATCACTCAACTTGCTGCTCTAGTCTCCAATCCATCGAGAGTTGTCGGAATGCATTTTTTCAACCCGGTCCCGATAATGAAGCTCGTCGAGATCGTTAGGGCACTCCAGACTTCGGACGAAACCGTTGTAAAAATTCAGGAAGCAAGTTCGAGGCTCGGCAAAACTGCTGTTGTTGTGAAAGATTCTGCAGGATTTGTCTCAAACAGAATTCTCTGCCCGATGATCAACGAAGCAATTTTTTCGCTGGATGAAGGAATTGCAACGAAGGAAGACATTGACACAGTAATGAAACTTGGAATGAGTCACCCGATGGGACCGTTGGAGCTTGCAGATTTCGTCGGACTGGATGTGGTTCTGGATGTTTTGGAAGTCCTCTATCGAGAATTCCAGGACCCCAAATACAGAGCGAGTCCGCTACTTAGGCGAATGGTCAGAGCCGGGTATCTCGGAAGGAAGTCAGGCCGCGGATTCTACCAGTACAGTTAAACTGATAATTTTTGAAGGACGCGATCGATTTCAGGCGAGACAGCAAAAAGTTTTGCTAGCGAACTGAGTGGAACTTCTCTAGAAGAGATTGAGAGCAATTCACCCTTAAACTCTGGCAAATCTCTGAGCCTAGAAGTTACTTCTATGGCTAGACACGGCCCGTAAACCACCTGTAGCTTTCCTGAAAGTGGTTTTGCCTCGCCTCCGAATCTTCCGGCAACCCCTTTTGCCAGTTCAAAAGATGACCCGCCGAGATCCTTCCCCGTTAGCACCACAAGTTTCATCGAAGGTGAATGAATCATTTCGGGGAAGATCCTCACAAAATCGGAAACTTCTCCAACCTCATAATTCCTAATTTTGCCAAATCTTGAGCTGTCTTCAAAAGGTTCTGTAACTGAACTTCGCTCCAGTGAAATAAGAGCGATCTTTTCAGGCGAAATCTGAAAATCGATAACGCTGGAGCTATCGAGTTTTTTCGAAACTGTGTCGCCTGATAACACGTGTGCCCCTTCCAGGTATGGGGATATTCTCTGCTGCAATGTACCATAAACCGCGCCCATAACAATACTTGACTCGAGATCGGAAGGAAAGAGTACCATCTTTACCTTGGACTCTGAAGCAACATACCTGGAAACCACAGAAACCCAATCTGTCAAATTCTTTGCATTGCACACAAGAACCTCGTCAGCTCCGAGGTAGATCAACTTCTGATTTGATTCTTCGTCATTTGAAGACGAAATTGCGACTACTCGTTCACCGACCTCGTCCGCAATTTCCCTAGCTTTTCCAAGCAGAAGATGTCCACTCCAGTTGCAAATTACTGCGATGGCCATCTTAACCCACAACTATCTAGTAATTCTTCGCAATCTTCTCGCAATTGCTGACGCGACCTCCTCGGCAGTTCCGGAGATAGTCTCAGGCTTCCTCTCTTCCATCCTCTTAATCGTGGATTTTCCGAGTACTCCTTCAGGATTGATCGGAGTCTCCATAGACCGAGCGATTCTTCGAACATCTACATTAGAAGACTCCACGCCTGCGTCCAGGACTAAGATTACGGAGTTAGATTCAATCGATTGCAAATCACGACTAATTTTGACATCGAAACCTAGCTTGGAGGAAAGTGCCCCGCACAATGACGCGCCCGAGAAAATCCAATCTGTATTTTCCCCAACGATAATGCTGGTGAATTCCTCATTCTTCAAAAAGAATGAAATCTGCGTTAACGCGTCGTCGCAAAGTGGCATCGAAATTGGGCGCGATGCTCCTCTAGCAACGGCTTCTCTCAATATCGGAGAAAATCCGGCCGCGACTATCTCCCCGGTCGCATGTCGCGAAGCAAAAGCGAGGGCCGCCTTGCTCGAGTGAGACATTTTGAATGTACAATTTTCCAGGTCAGAAAATTTCCTGACAGAACTTGGAATAAATGAAGGAACTGCTTGAACGTAGACGAGTACATTATCCGGCAAATTGAGCTATTGCTCTTTTCTCAGAAAGTATTACTGATTTCCAGATTCTGAGCCAAGCAAATCTCTAGCAATTACGAGTCGCTGGATATCGTTGGTGCCTTCATAGATTTCAGAAATGACAGAGTTTCGATACCCCAACTCGATCCCACTACCTTCAGTGTAACCCTCGGCTCCAAAAACCTGCATCGCACGTTCCATGGATCGGCTCGCCGCCTCTGAACAGAAGGCTTTTGCAATTGCCGTATGCCGGGATATCGCCTCGCGCTCGGCACGTGGAATCTTTTCGCCGCGGGACAACCTTTCAAAGTATAGAGCGACTTCTTCGAGCGAATGGTAGCAGGTAAGGCGAGAAACATGAGCATCAATTGCAGTGTCCGCGATCATCCACCTGACCGATTGGAGCGATTCAAGCTTCGGATGTTCGTGAACCCGATCAATCATTCCTTCAAGCAGAGATTCGCATGCCCCCACGACTCCGGCAGAAAGCGTAGCTCTTCCACCGTCCAAAGTTGTTAGGGCAACGAGAAAACCAGAACCAAATGTCCCCAATATGTTCTCTTTGGGAACTGGGCAATCCTGAAAAACGACCTGAGCAGTGGTTGATGCCCTGATACCCATCTTCTTCTCCACCCTGGCTGTTGAGACTCCTCCAAAAGATCTCTCAACAATGAATGCACTAATCCCTCCGTACGGTCCAAGGGAGAGATCATTCGCAGCAAAAACAATTAAGACGTCGGCTCTGTCGCCATTTGTGATAAACTGCTTTGTCCCGTTTATCAAAAAGTGATCCCCGCTCTTGGTGGCAGTAGTCTTGATGTTGGCCGCGTCGCTACCCGCGCCAGGTTCTGTAAGACCAAAAGCCCCCAGTTTTTTTCCACTCGTCAGATCTGGAAGGTATCTTTTCTTTTGTTCTTCATTGCCAAAGAGCCATATGGGTACTGCGCATAGTCCCACGTGAGCGCCAACTATTGTCCCGTGGGCAGGGCATACTTTTCCGATCTCCTGAGTAGCTATTCCATTTCCAAACTCACCCAGGTCAGCTCCTCCATACTTTTCAGGAATCGGTATACCCATGTAACCATAATCTGCAAACTTCCGAATGTTTTCCTCGGGAAACCGCTCTGCCTTATCATAATACTCAACGGTGTCAGAAATTTCAGTTTTCAGAAATTCGCGGAGGGCGTCTCGAAATAGTTCGTACTTTGCGGGTAATCTGTAATCGTAAATTGGATCCGTGACGCGGTTCAGAGAAAGGGTGATCGCCAACGAAATCCGCGCTTGTCCTCTTCGTTTAGGTTCCTGTAAACTTTGGCTGTCTCTTCTCTAGAAAAGCTTGTACGCCTTCTTTTAGATCGTTGCTTCCTGCGAGTATTCTTACAGCGTTTACCTCGTACTTTAGGGAATCCTTCAGAGATGCGTTTTGGATTCCTTCATTTATCGCAATTTTCGCTTGAGCCAGAGCGAGCGGTGAGACATTTGCTGCAAGCATTCTGATGAAATCTGTCGAAGCTCTCAACTCTTCGCCGTCAGGAACTATCTTGTTCACAAGGCCTATCCTCAGCGCTTCCTGCGCATTGATTATCTGACCGGAAAAGATTAGCTCCTTTGCCTTTCCCGTTCCAACCAACCTACTCATCCGCTGGGTTCCACCCCACCCGGGAATAAGACCAAGCTTGACTTCAGGCTGACCGAATCGCGCCCGGTCCGATACAAACCTAATGTCGCAGGACATTGCAAGTTCATTTCCACCTCCGAGCGCAAGGCCATTGACAGCGGCGATGACCGGCTTTGGTGATTCTTCGACCTCAAAAAAAGCGTTGTGACCTGCTTCGACTATTCTAGCTGCATCGTCAGGATTGAGAGCCTGCATCATCCGCAGATCTGCCCCGGCGCAGAACGCGTTGGTGCCGGCGCCCGTGATTACAATTCCTCTAACTTCAGGATCGTCGTTTGCAAGCTTGATCGCGAGAGGAATCTCTTCGATCAGTTTCAAATTCAAAGTATTAACCGGGGGATTGTCAAGCGTGACGATGAAAGCGGATTCGTCTTTCTTCGTCTTCAGAAATTGAAAACCTTTCTCGCTGCTGCTCAAAATTGTGATCAATAACCTCGAGAATCTAAGTTGTGCGAATATTTTTCCAGAACGAAACTTGTGTATTAAGAATTGCTCGCGAAAAAATAATCTATCGAGCTGCGCTGCTTATCTCGTTTTCAATCACAGGCTCGTGATGGTGCTCTTCAAGATACTTCTCGAGATCAAGTGCAGCTTCACATCCTGATCCGGCTGCGGTAACTGCCTGACGGTATCTTGCGTCCTTGACGTCTCCGGCTGCAAAAACCCCTTCAATGTTTGTCTTGGTCCTATCAGTAACTATAATGTAACCACGAGAGTCCGTTTCAAGATGCCCTCTGAACAAGATAGTATTGGGTTCGTGTCCGATAGCGATGAAAAGCCCATCTGCGGGAACAAGCTTTTTCGTGCCGTCGACGACGTTTCGGATCTCAAGAGCCGAAACATGATCATTTCCGATCACGTCGCTTACCTCTGAGTTCCAGATGAAAGAGATCTTTGGATTTGACATTGCCTTTGACTGCATGATCTTCGAAGCACGAAGCGAATCTCTCCTGTGAACGACGGTAACACTGTTCGCAAATTTTGTCAGAAACGTTGCCTCCTCCATCGCCGTATCACCGCCGCCGACTACGAAGACGTTCTTTCCCTTAAAGAAGAAGGCATCGCAAGTCGCACATGCAGAAACGCCCCGCCCGCGCAACTTTAGCTCGCTTTCAAGACCAATCCACTTTGCATTAGCCCCTGTTGCAATTATGATTGAATCAGCTGTAAACATTTGCTCGCCGGCGCGTACCACAATCGGCCTTACAGTAAAGTCAACGGCAGTGACATCAATGTCCAACACTCGCGCCCCAAATTTCTCGGCTTGTTTGCGAAATCGTTCCATGAGTTCGGGACCCTGAACGCCTTCCGGGAAACCGGGATAATTTTCAACGTCAGAAGTAACCATGAGCTGACCTCCGGATTGAGTACCGCCCAGAACTAGCGGATTCAAATTGGCTCTGGCATTGTATATTGCCGCCGTATAGCCAGCGGGACCTGAGCCAATAATGATAACTTTCTCGTGCATTTGGCTTCCCATTGTAGATTAGGCCATTTCTCGAATTTAAACCGTTTTGTGAATCCTCAAACTGAACCAAAGGTTCAGATGTCGAGAGTTTTTTCAACACTGTGAGAATGAACCAGGCTCTAATAGTTGTAGAACCCCTTGCCAGTCTTTTTCCCCAGACGGCCCGAATAGTACATCTTCTTCACAATCTGAGTAGGCCTGGGGCTGAGAAAACTACCTTCCATTCGCTTGATCGATTCCTCAACGTGGTATAATACGTCGATGCCGACTAGATCTGCGAGCTCGAAGGGTCCCATTGGCATTCCCGCTCCGGTCTTCATTGCCTGGTCTATGTCGCGCATTGATGCCACTCCTTCCTCGTACAGCGCAAAAGCTTCGTTCCACATAGCCCCGAGTATGCGGTTTACCAGAAAGCCCGGAACCTCCTTAACCCTTATCGGCAGCATTGGATAACGGAAATTCCTCAAAGATGAAAGAAAATCGAAGACGTCAGTAATTGTATCCTCGCTTGTCTCGAGCCCGGGAATCACCTCAATTAACGGCAAGGTTATCGGGGGATTGAAAAAATGGGTGCCGATGGTTTTATCCCTCCTCTTTGTCGCTGACGCAATCTCGGTAATAGAAAGTGTTGAAGTGTTGGTTGCCAGGATCGCTTTCCTTGCTACCTGATCCAGTTCCCTGAAGAGTTTTTTCTTTTCTTCAATTTCTTCGATGATCGCCTCGATAACGATGTCCACATTTTTGAATGGCTCGAAACTTTCAGACGGATGGATCCGCGATAATACTTCAGAAACTCTCTTTTCGTCATAAGTCGGCTTTAGCTTTGCCCTAACTTGCTGAACCTGATCATCGGTTAGCACTACCCCATCCTTTTCGCGGATCCGGCCGATCTCTCTGTCGGCTTTCGAATTGTGGAATGCGACGAGCTCATCAAGGTTTTTCCTAATTCCTGTCATTCCTCTGCCCAGAAATTCCTGTGAAACATCCTTCAGGTACACCTCGTAACCATTGAGAGCCATTATCTCGGCGATCTGACTTCCCATCGCGCCAGCGCCGACCACTCCGACCTTTCTGACGTAGAGCATTATGCTATCCTTCCCAGCATGCTCGCGGCGATTATAAGGTGTTACAACCGCTAGATTTTTTCGAAGACTATTCCCGGAAGGTATGATTTCTTGAAAGCTACGCGCTGCCCGATTGGAAGCTCTGAAGGTTTCGAGATGAATGGAATCCAGCCCGTGACCTTGGGACCGACATCAAGCTGAACTATTGCCCATGCGTAAGGAACTTCATTCATGTACTGTTCTGGAGCGACAAATTGTATGGTGTAGGTCAGAACCGATCCCTTGCCCGAGAATTCGACCTTTTCCAGACGTGCTTTGTGGCAGTTTGGACAAAATTCCAAGATGTCGATTCGTTTCAGCCCGCAATTTGCACATTGATATCCACGAATTTTCCCATCGTGGATTCCCTGTTCAAAGTCCTTTATTGTGAGCTCGGACGAAATTTCCTTCTGAGTAGTCTCTGTCATGATAAAACATCTCCAGTTTAAGACAGACCGAAGATGTGCACGCCGCAGCTACCGCCGGTCGCTCCAACATTGTGCGTTAGCGCTATTCTTGCGTCGCTGACTTGGCGAGCGCCTGCTTTCCCTTGAAGTTGTTCGTAGACCTCAACCACCTGACCGACGCCCGTCGCTCCAACTGGATGTCCTTTGGCTTTGAGTCCGCCGGAGGGATTTACTGGCAACTCTCCGCCAATTTTTGTTTGTCCTTCTTCGGTCAGTTCAGCAGCTTTTCCTCTGGGCGCAAATCCGAGATCTTCCTCTGCAATCAGTTCGGCGACTGTAAAGCAATCATGGACCTCAGCAAAATCGATATCTCGCTGCGAGACCCCGGCCATTTTGAAAGCCTCACGCCCGGCGAGCACCGCTGCGTTGAGAGAAGTCATATCGTCCCGTTGGAACAAGGCGCCGGTTCCTCCAGCTCGTCCAGACCCTTTAATCAGAACCTGCTCAGAAATCTTCCGACCTTTTGCCCTAAGAAAATCCTCACTGCACAAAATTGCAGCAGCTGCACCGTCCGAGAAAGGGCAGGCGTCGAAGAGCTTTAGCGGACTAGCAACGACCGGGGACTTCATCACGTCATCAACGGTTATCTTTTTGTGGAGATGCGCATTCGGATTTGAAAGAGCGTTCTCGTGATTTTTTACAGCCACTCGGGCAAGCTGCTCTTCAGTTGTTCCATACTTGGTCATATGCGACCTTGCTATTGCTCCGTAAAGTCCAGGGAATGAAGCTCCACACGCTCCCTCGAAGACATAATCTGATCCAAACGAAAAATAGGTGGTTGCCGTGATCGTGTCGAGCTGGCTTACCTTCTCCACTCCCACCACAAGCATGCAATCGTAAATTCCCGCGCCAATATTGATCCATGCTTCTCTTATTGCGGAAGCTCCGCTCGCGCAGGCTGATTCTATCGTGGAAGCCGGAACATCGGGTACGCCTAAACCTGACATTACGATTGGGCCTAGATGGCCCTGCTTTTCAGCAATCGAGAAAGCATTTGCCACAAACGCCGCCTGAATATCGGAGGGTGAGATTCCAG
>JABDCJ010000029.1 GCA_013288145.1 Nitrososphaerota archaeon
AAGATAAATAACTGGAGATTGATCTCAAATTTAATGAAAAATAGTGTAAGCGCTGTTTCGCGAGTTATCGCTGCAGTTGTAATTATTGTTATCATTATTATAGCCGGTGTGGGAATTTATGCAGGCACGAGGTCAGGTAGCTCATCTTCCTCGAGTAGTAGTACTCAAACTTCTAGCTCAACAAGCTCTTCGTCAACGAGCACTTCCTCCACTAGTCCATCCCAGAGTTCGTCATCAGCGACATCGACTATTTCTTCCTCATCCTCATCCTCCTCTAGCTCCTCGACTTTGATCAGTACTTCAAACTCCTCGACAACCTCTGGATCAAACAGTCAGCTTGTAATTGATGAAGCATCACCTGCGGGAACCAACGACCCAGGGACTGCATTCGATAACAACGCTTTGGAGATTGGTCAAAACACAAATCTTCCTTTGGTTTTTTGCGCTGATGCTGCGTGCAGCACTCTGACATCCGTCCTTGCAACTTCTTGGTCAGAAAGTTCCAACGGAATGAATTACACTTTCATCCTGAGATCCAACGCGCACTACAGCAACGGAGACCCGTTCAATGCGTATGTTGTATGGTATAACGTTTATCGTGACATGATCATGAACCAGGGTTCTATTTCATTCATTTTTTCGCTCACCTTCAATACTACCAATGGTGTTACCGCTGGCGATCTGAATGGTTTCAATAACGCTCAGAATGTTCCCGCAAATAGTACGCTTCTGAAGCTAACTCAAAATCCTAACAACATAGTCACCGTCGATAATTCTACGGCGGTCACTTTCCATCTTACAAATCCGTTCGTGGCGTTCACAAAAGTCATTGACACTGATCCCTGGGTCTTTGTGGATCCCTACGTCGTTTCCAGTCACAGCGGAGTTACCGCTGGGAAACCGAATACCTGGATGGCGGTGAATGGAACTATGGTGGGAGACGGACCGTACATCACTCAGACTTTTCTTCCGAACCAGTACACAATACTGGTTGCAAATCCCAACTACTGGGCACAAAACATTACAGGAAACTTGATTCTCCAGGCAGCTCACATTCGCACGATTACAATCAACTACAAGACGGATGAACTCACGCGCTCTCTAGATCTAAGTTCCAACAAAGCCCAAGCATCGATAATATCATTCAATGATATCCCCAACGTCCTAAAGACCACGAGTAACGTGGCCGTGCCAAATACAGGAATATCAAACTCGATTGAAGCTTTCGTCCTCGACACCGAGAAAGCGCCGCTCAATAACACTCTCGTCAGACAGGCAGTAAACTACGCGATTAACGTCTCTGAGATTGATAACTCCGTATACAACGGTTACGCCGTGCCTTTTGTTGGTCCTAATGCTAAGGGCTTCTTTGGATATAACAATTCGATTTCCCCCACTCCATTCAACGTTAGCTACGCCAAGGCTCTTCTGGTGAAAGCAGGATATCCGAATGGACAGGGTTTGCCCCCAATTAGTCTAATCTATCCTTCGGGACCTTATCTCACTCTGGTGGTGCAAATCATGCAACAGGAGCTGAGTGCGGTTGGGATCAACCTCCAGCCGCAGCAAGTAAGCAGTTCGACTTGGAACGCATTCTTCGGCGTTCCTGGAACTAATGCATCGACCCCTGATATCTTCTACTCCGGCTTCACTGGCTACTCTGACTTTTCCGAATATACTTGGCTAACCAGTCCCACATTTGGATTATTGTTCTACTACAACAATGCAACGGTCAACAAATTGATAGCGCAGAGCAATGTCGAATTAAACGCAACAGCTAGGGCTCACGAAATATCTTTGATCACTCAATACACCCAGCAACAAGCAGCTGCGATCTGGTTAGCTCAGGCTACGGATTTCTTCGATACAGGAGTAGGATTCGGACCCATCGTGTGGAACAACTGCGTCACTGGCTTGTGGTATAACGGCGGCTTCAACGGTGTCGATTTCAACTCGCTGAGCTACAGCTGCTCCCCAACCTAAGTGATAAGACTAGAGACTATTTTTGATATAGTCTCCAAGTCGCTGTGGTATCCGGTTAGCAAATGAACCCTTGGAGAAATTGATATGAAGAATAAGGTTGTCGTAAATGGTCTGGGTGCAGATTCAGGTGAGAAAAAGTCAGGCTGGATTCATGTAGGTGATCGACCTTCGTCCGCAGAGTATTCTTTGCCGCTAACCATCATAAATGGCAGTAAAGACGGTCCGATTCTGGCCATAACGGCCGGGCAAAATGGAACTGAATACGTGGGTATTGCTTCGGCACTTGAAATTATTCGAAGAGTGAAGACAAGTGAACTGTCGGGCGCGATTATTGTTGTCCCAGTCGTAAATGTACTTGGTTTCGAGCTGAGGGAGAGGTATAGTTTTCCGTTGGATGACGACTTTAACGGAAAACAAAACATGTGGGCGCTATGGCCGGGGAGATCTGACGCATCTCTTCTTCACAAGAACATGCGCGCAGTGTTCGATCAAGTAATCCGCAAGGCGAATTATTATTTCGATATGCATGGGGGAGATATTCACGAGTATCTCATCCCGTGCACGATGATTACTCTAGTGGGTAATCCAGAGGTTGATTCTTCGAGCAGACAGCTCGCCGAAGCTGTGGGGTACGAGTATATCATAGAATCTCCTAGCGCGGCTTCTGACAAAGGTACCACCAAGACGGAAGCTTCTCTCCAAGGAATACCGACTGTAGTCATAGAGACGGGAGATCAAGGGATAATCAGAGAAGAGCTAGTCGAAAAAGCTGTATCCGGAATAATGAACGCAATGAGATTTTTGAAGATGATCGAAGGCGTGCCTATAATGAAAAGGAAATTCAAACAAATATACAAAATGGTGCCTGTAAGGGCAAATATTGGTGGATTATTTGTGCAGAAAATTCCAGCGGGAGCTATGGTGAGCAAGGGGGACAAGATTGGCGAGGTTCTCTCTCTTGATGGAAGTAAGGTGCAAGACGTAATAGCCTCCGAGACGGGCTTGATAATCGAATCCTTTTGCAATCCTGCCGTGTATTCAGGAGATGCACTGTGCGAGATCGCCCTAATAAAATAACTCTGAAACGAAGTTCATTTATCGATATGTTCCTATTTCAAACACAATGTCTCCCGAGTAGATCACCGGATTAGTGCGTTGTTCGACTAGAACGCCTTCAAGCTTCTTCGGAACGTCGAAAGTCTCCTTTACTTCACCATTCAAATCCAAAAGATATCCTAAATTATCATCTTCTTTAATCAAGTCACCAGCATGTTTGGTAGTTCTCAACAATCCTCCAAAGTGAGCTCGGACGGGTTTGAGCTCAGTTATGACAAATTGACTTTTTACTTGCTCTGCCCGTTCCCTATGTTCAAGCATATTGATCTCTGACATGATGTTATGAATTGCATCGTAGCAATCGTTGAAATTTGATGCGGTAAGTAAACCCGAACTTGAGGTCTCAATTCCTATGGATGGGATCCCTTTGAAGGTTGCCTCGACATTTAGCCTACCTCTTTTCGTATAATCGCACAAGCCTTCAATTATCCAATTCATGCCAGTAGAATGTGCAAGCTTGATACTCTCGCCGTCCGTTTCGGCTAATTTGGATTTCGCGTTTCGAGATGCTACGAGCGTGTAAAGAGCACAAGGAATAATTTCTTCAAAAATGTCTCCCCCATGAATATCAACCAGAAAGTCGGATGATTCAACTAAGAAATCAAACAGAGATTTTGCGAGTTTTCTTGGCGTCGATTTTTGAAAGTCGCCAGGAAATATTCTGTTCAGGTTAGGTTCTCCTTCGAAATCGTCATTTAAAGGGACTCGGTAACGTTCGCGATTGTCAAACCCGGCGGGATTCGCGCAAGGAATTAGATTCAGCTCTCCTCTAAGGGTGCTCGCATCAATACATTTGTATAATTCCAGACAGGCTTGAGTACCGGTATATTGAGTGCCGTTCGTGGCTGCAACAATGCTGAGTCTGGGCCCTTTATTGTCTCCAATGACGCGCAAGATCGGAATATTTGCCAATGTTGAGGAGGGACTCGAGTAGCTCTTTAGCAAGATAGTTGATCTTGGCATGCCACCCATCCTTCCTTTACACTAACTTTCCTCATTCCCTAATAGCGCAACGTACTCGCCGGTTGCAATCGCTTGATTCTCCGTTTGCGGATAAGCAAGCAAGTACGAGTCATTCGGAGCCGTAATGGTTTCTTTCTCGTCACCGAAGGGATCCAAGATTCTTGCTACCTTGTCTCCCCTCTTTAGGGCATCCCCCAGCTCAGCGATTGGATGCAGAATCCCGCCCGAGCTTGAGAAAATCATTGACTGAATCAAACGAGTTTGCAATACTTTGCCCGACTGAGCTTCGAGATTTCCATTTATCATTCCGAATCTTTTGAGAATATTGAGAACACCCTTCACGCCGGCTTCGACTGTCGTACGGGTGATACGCCTCCAGTCGCTTAGCTCCAGCAGAAGAGAAGGGATTCCGGCCGAGACCGCGCAAGCTTGCAAGCCAGGTTGGAGGACAGATTCATCAACATTCTTGGGTTTGGATACGCTGATGGTTAGCCCAAAAGCTTCTGCCATCTCAAAACATTCTTTATTCACAAAATCTGTGCCAATTGGACGGACGATTGAATATCCATCGCCCATGGCCTGAGGGATGCAGTGCAGATCTATGAGATAATCACACTTGGATGCCACTTGCCATAACATGCTTGCAATTCTGACCGTCGTACTCCCATTTGGATCTCCCGGGAAACATCGATTTAGATCTTGGTAATCATATCTGATGGTATGGTAGCTGGAGGAATAGAATGCCAGTGGGTTGCCTATTGGTATCGCAACGATTCTGCCGTTAAGTACATTCGGATCCACAATTTCCCTGCAAATTTGTCTTATAATTTCTATCCCAGTGATTTCTTGTCCGTGCAGTGTTGAAATAAGGAAGAGAGTCTTTCCCGGATTCTTTCCATTCACGGAGATTATCGGTATTCCTACCTTGGTTCCGTCTGATAGCTCGATTCCCTTGAGGTAACCGAATTCAACGGTCCCGGGAGAGCTTTTGAAGTTCTCTGCACTTAGATCCGGAGTCATGACAGGAAATCTCTCAGTGAAATGCCCAACTGAATTTAACGATTTGTAGAAAGTTCCCTCGCACAAGTTCTATAACTAACTCCCAAAATGTGAGTGGCTTAACGGTTTCCGATTTGACCTTTTCAATAGTGGCAAGAGATCGAAAAACAGGACAACTTGGTGTAGCAGTTCAGTCTCACTGGTTTGCAGTGGGAGCGGCAGTACCTTGGGTAAGGGCAGGAGTTGGCGCGGTCGCAACCCAATCCTTTACCGATATTGTCATCGGCTCGCTTGGGCTGAAAATGATGGCTGCGGGTAAAGATGCAAAACAAACTTTAGATTCTCTCCTTCAAAGCGATCGCAATTCCGAAGATCGACAGGTAGCGATAGTGGATTCCAGAGGATCGGTTGCAGTCCATACCGGTCGAAAGTGCTTTCCCAATGCTGGACACTTCAAGGGAGATCAGTTCTCCTGCCAGGGGAATCTGATGAAAAACTCAAGGGTCTGGGAAGCAATGGCAGAATCATATCTTGCGAACAAACAACTTGAATTTCCAGAGAGATTGATCGCAGCTCTTGAAGGAGGTCAGGAAGTGGGAGGCGATATTAGGGGAAAACAATCCGCGTGCCTCTTGGTTGTCTCGGAAAAACCCTTGACGAACGAGTTTCAAGGAAAACTCGTTGATCTGCGGGTTGACGATCATCCAGATCCCATACGCGAGCTTAGACGACTCATGCGTCTACGTCGCGGATATGACTTGGCAACATCAGGCGACATACTGTTGATAGAAGGTAAATCCGAAGATGCCATGAAGGCATACGCGAAATCTGTGGAATACGTACCAGAAGAGGACGAGTTGAAGTATTGGCAGGCAGTGACATTAATCCAGATAGGAAGGGTCAGCGAAGGGAAGGTCCTTCTAAAACGAGTCTTCAAAAAGAATCGAAACTGGCTGGCACTGACCCGAATGCTCGCAGACAAAGGACTATTCCCAAATGATCCAAAAATTCTGAAAGATATTCTCTCCAGTTCTTAAAAGAATCCTCAAATACCGACACAACTCTCGAATGAAATCATGAAAAATGAAATTTCGATTGGAACCATCAGGGCTCGCTCAGGTGAAAAAATATCCGGCAGTCTCCCTGTTGGAGACAAGCCTGCCTCCTCCTACTCTTTACCTTTAACTGTGATCAACGGAGCATCGGATGGTCCGATCCTTACAATCATATCTGGGCAGCACGGCACAGAATATGTGGGAATCGCGTCAGCAACGGAATTAATCAGGAAAATAAATCCAGCAGAACTCTCTGGAGCCCTACTTATTGTGCCAGTGGTAAATGTTGCAGGCTTTGAACAGAGAACGAGACTTGCTTTTCCCATAGAAGATGATTTCAGTGGAACCAGGAATCTGAATAGAATTTGGCCCGGGGATCCGAATGGATCGCTTGCCCACGTTTCACTATACGCTCTGTTCAACGAGGTCGTAAAAAAGGGAAGATATCTTTTGGATCTTCACGGCGGGGACATTTACGAAAATCTGAATCCGTGCACCATGATAACAAAAATCGGGAAACCCGAGATAGATTCCGCCACGCTAGGTCTCGCAGAGGCGATCGGTTACGACTATGTCATTGAGTCAACTTCATGGCAGAATGAAAGGGGACGGAGCAAGTCCGAAGCTGTCCTGTCAGGAATTGCTTCTGTAGTCATCGAAGCGGGCGACCAAGGTAAACTAGACGAAAAATTGGTTGAGAAAATGGTTTCAGGGGTAATGCGTGCACTGAAGCATCTTAAGATGATAGAGGGATCTGTTGCACTAAAGAAGGACTATCGTGTGGTCTATGATATGGTGAAGGTCAAGGCGAAAACTGGGGGGCTATTTCACCAAAGTGTGCTAGTCGGGTCTATAGTAAAGAAGGGAGACAAGCTCGGAGAAATTGTATCGATTGACGGAAGCAGGGTGGAAAATGTTCTCGCCGTAGAATCTGGACTTTTGATCGAATCTTTTTGCAATCCTGCAGTTAATACGGGAGAGACTCTTGCCGAAGTCGCCCTACTCAGATAGCCGTCCAGTTGAAAAAAGACACTCTGAATATCACACTGAAGTGAGCGAATGACCAAACTCTTTGATTTTAATGACATTCCTGTAGTAGACACCCACGTCCACACGCCACTCAGATGGGAAAGCGAGGATAATTTTCTCGCACTCGGTGAGAGGGACTACCTTAGAGTAACGGACCAAATCCTGCCTCTTGACAGAGAGAAGGGATTGCGCGCAAAAGTTCTGGCAGAGGTGAGAGAACAATCTCGCTCCAGACCCGCAGCCACCAGCATACTTCATTACTATCAAGACAGATACAAGCTTGGTTATTCTGATCGTCCGTCTGTGGATCGGTTTGTAAGAGATTCGATCAAGAAATTAGGACCTGCCGTTTATACTCTTGATGTCTTCAAAAACGAAAAAATTAGATGGGTTCTTGCTGACCAGTCCTTCTCTCCGGACGCCTCAAAGAGAGAAACTGACGCATATCCCAGCGCGATGACGAAGTGGACTTTTCCACTAGCAGGAATAATTCAGCCTACTTGGGCTTTAGAAAGAAAAATGGAAAATCTCGACGAGGCTGTTAGGGCAGTAAAGAATATGGTAAGACTGACTAGGAAAAATGGCTGCTCTGGGTTCAAATCAATCCAAGGATATTTTAGAGATTTCTATCTTGAAGATGTGGATGAGGGCGATGCGGAAAGAGCCTACAAGCTCTTGAAGAGGGCGAAACCTTCAACATTCATCACATCCCCAGCAAAAGTTCCGATATACGCAACAAAACCTCTGGCTACCGCTCTTAGAAGTTATCAGGACTTTGCTCTAAAGCAAGCATTCTCCGAGGCTGGGAAACTTCAGGCTCCTGTCCTGATACACGCAGCAGTTGGAGAGGTGCCTCAGCTCAAGCCTTGGAACAACGATCCTTCCGGGCTTTATTCCATTTTCGATAATTCGCAAATTCAGAGGAGCAATACTCAATTTGTTATCTTGCACACCGGATTTCCCGCACACCATGTCGTGACTTCAATAATTACTCAGTATCCGAATGTCTCGGTTGACCTGTCGTGGGTAAGCCATGCGTCGATATTAACCCATTCCATACTTTTTGAGTACCTCACCATTGCACCCCATCAGAAAGTAATGCATGGAAGCGATGGATCTCATCCGGATGTTATTGCGTTCGCTGCTCGAAGCACAAGGAAGTCACTTTCTCTCATTGCTCAATGGTTCAAAGAAAACTACGGTTGGTCAGAAACAGAAGTTACGGCATTGGCTGAAGCTGTTCTTTACAAGAATGCGGAAAGGATTTTTGGAACTGTTTGAACTGTCCGGGCAGAAAACTCTCTTCGCCTTATCAGATAATTGGTAAGCTATACGATCTCACTATGCAAATTGCGTTTCTTTTTGTCGATACCATGAAATTATTTATGATCACCCAAAGACTCCACTTCAGCTCAGAATGCGCTTGAGCACTTTGGTCCAGCTTTTGTTATAGTAAGGCAAGCCGTCGAGTTTGATATCCACGTTGACTAGAAGATTGAAAAAATCGTGCGTGCTTGTTAGGATGTTTTCTGATCTCGCGTCGATAGCGTGGTCCATTCTCTTCAAAATAATTCGCTCCGATCCCTTTGCATAAGCGCTCGCAGGATTTTCGAGGGAGACGCCCGCTTCAGATTCCCGTATGGCTTCAATCTCAGTACCGATGTCTCTGAGTCTGACGGAGGACTGATGCGAAGCTCGCAGTATGATACGTTTTCGATATAAATCGTTAATGATGCTCGCCTCGTCGGGCTTGTTGAACAAATCGACGGGATTATACAAGGGCTGAGGCGTGTCAAATTTCGGCTCGGGGAGTGTTCGAGTCTTCTCACCAGGTACCCTTGGCAAGATTAAATGTGAAGCTCTTGTGCTACTCATGAAGACCGAATTGGTACTTGGATCGGGAGTTGGCCACATATTTGGCCAGTCGCTGCTTGAAATGGAAAGACGCAAGCGATGCCCCCTTTCAAAAATCCATGAAGTCGGAGAGAGTTCGATCTCTAACGGATAGATCTTTCCCGGGATGAGCGCCTCGGGCTCTGCACAGGACTTCCATCTTGTTGCATTTAGTGCACCCTTAGTCACCAGCGCCGCTTCTCCATTCTCGCTGACATCGGATAATCTAACGACAAACGAGGCAATGGTGGCCGTCGCGGAAACGTATAGCAGCGCTCTTGGAAAGCCAGTTATTTCCAGGTCTTCGTCGAAAGGGGCGTTCGTGAAATTCAGGGAATAGGCTTCGTCCGGCCTCTGGTCCATAGGTAAAATATGCGGAGAAGTTGCACTGAAGAGACCACTCATAAGACCCACGTGCCACTTGTAGTCGAAACTCGCTTTGCTTTCTTCACCTGACGGACTCTTCTCTGAGAGTTCACCTCCCGGATGGAGATACAAAGTTACTTCGCGCGACCTGGCAATAGGCCATTCTTTTTCGTAACGCCAGTAACCCGACGTCTGATCTCTTAGGGCAGATGGAGAATCATATTTTTGAACGTAGAGAGTGATGGGCGGTTCTTCCATGACCCCGTTGTTTATGCCTTTGAGCCAGTAATCCCACCATTTTATCATCTCGTGATAAATTGGAATGCTCGGACCGGGAATACCGGTCTGTGGATGGGTGTGTAACCAGGGTCCGATGAGCAACTTCTTTGGCCCCTTCAAGTTTTGATAGATCCTGAGTGCCGGTCCGGGATATCCATCCCTCCAGCCGTCAATCAGGAAAGTTGCAGCTTTTACTCTATCGTAATGATACTTGACCGATCCAGGATGCCAGTACTCTTCCTCGAGTGGATGCTCTAACCAGGATATTGTCCAGGGCTTTGTTTTTTCAAGCCTTTCCCTCCACATTTCTTCCCATTTTTCCCCGCTATATTCTGGATAAGGTGGTAGAGTTTTACGTAACGCCATAAATGGACCATAGATCGCGTGATCGATAAACGGCATAAGCGAACCGCCTTCGTAATGACAATCTGCTGAGTATCGATCGTCACTGAAATACGCAGCGGCAATGGCTTTGAGAGGCTCCGGCGCATTCAAAGCTGCAATCATGGAAGTCTGGCCAGAGTAAGAAAAACCAAACATTCCGAGTTTTCCAGTGCACCACTCTTGCTTGGCAAACCAGTTTATGGCATCGATGCAGTCCCTAGTTTCTTCAGGAGAGTACTCTTCGACATTGTGACCCTCGGATGCACCCGTTCCTCGTATGTCGAGTCGAATGCCCACAAAGCCGTGTTGGGCGAATAGATAGAGTGCATCGTTTTCATATTGGCTAAGGTCATCTTTTCTGTATGGATGATACTTTAGAATAGCCGGGTACTTTTCTGGTTTCTCGGGCATGAATAAATCGCAAGCGAGGTGGATTCCGTCCTGCATTGGGACCAAGACGTTTTTGACAAGCTTTGGAGTGAACAATTTCGAATCTGAAGTTTGCATAAAGGCTCGTCTTCCGGGGATCGCAAAAAGCTAGATTAAGCTTACGAAGCTATTCGTCCCCAATAATTTTTCCCCGAAGCTTGGCAGAGTCTACTTTCTCGAAGTCGTCGGTTCCCCATGAAGCATCTGTTAGAGCAGTGATGGTTGGGCAGCAGATAAGTTAGATTCTCCTTTAATTATAGCCTGTCGTGGAGAGTCAATACAGAGTCTACAAATTGATGAAATTGCGGAAAACATACTTGACGCTTGTCGAGCTCAGTATGAGTCAGGTATCTTCGGGAGATTAACAAACACAGAAATAGGTCGATTATACGCGGGCAGCGTGAATCGACAATGAATCAGCCTGAATCTGAATCAGTATCTAATTACTCTATTTCGACAAAAAAATCCAAAGAACTCTTCTTGAGAGCTCAAAAAGTGATGCCCAGTGGTTCGACGCGGGCTCCATTTTACCGAACTCCGTACCCGCTATACATTCGATCTGCTCGAGGTTGTTATCTTTGGGATGTAGATGGAAATGAGCTGATTGATTTCGTGAATAACATGGGTCCCTTGATTCTTGGTCACCGTCATCCAAGTGTGGAGAAATCGATTATGAATCAGGTAGAGAACTTCTGGTGCGGCGGGCCGACTGAGATGGAGATCAGACTGGCCGAAATGATCTTGAAAGAATATCCTTCAACGCAAAAGCTCCTCTTTACTCCCACCGGGACGGAAGCAGTGATGAAGCTTGTTAGAGCGGCAAGATCCAAATCCCATAAAAAGAAAGTTGCGATGGCTCGCGGTGCTTTTCATGGAACTTCTGATGTGTCGGTGAGCGATTCAGGAATTCCTGATGAGGTACGTCAGCTTTCGGTCCGATTCAAGTACAATGATGAAGAATCATTTAGGCTCATGTTGAGCGAGTCTAAAGATGATCTTGCTGCAGTCATCCTTGAAGGTGTGCTGGGGCCTGCGGGTAGCGTGCCTCCCACAAAGGAATTCCTTCAAGCTGTGCGAGAAGAAACCGCTAGAAATGGAATTTTTCTGATTCTAGATGAGGTTGTCACTGGATTTCGCTTGGCTAGAGGAGGAATCTCTGAATTGTTTCATGTCCAGCCTGATGGAGTGGTGTTGGGTAAAATAATTGGTGGAGGTTTCCCGGTAGGTGCCCTCTTGGGTCCGGATGATGTTATGGGCGAATTTAGTCGTGCAGCCTCTGAAAGCCCGCTCGTAGGTGAAGCTAAGATCAGTCATGGTGGAACTTTCAATGCCTTCCCGGTTACCATGGCAGCGGGGCTAGCCACGCTCCAGGAGCTAACTCCTGAAGTTTACACTCACCTGGACAGTCTGGGATATGATATTCGAAAGTTGTTAACCCAAATTTGTGCAGAGGAGGGAATCCCAGGATATATAACTGGAATCGGGTCTATCTTCGGCTTGCATTTTACAACCGAGCCTGTAAAGAATTTCGAAACGGCTCAAGGGTCAGACGAAAAAAAGGGCAGGATTTTTGATTTGTTAATGTTGAACAGTGGAATTAACTTGGCCCCTTTTCATAGCTCCTTCTGTTCTACGCCTATGGATGAGAAGGAAATAAAGCATTTTGAAATGGCTGCTCGTAAAGCACTCTTAGATATACGGTCGCTTGATGAGAGAGTTAATTAGAGCAAGTAATTTCAGCCGATTGGAAAGGATAAAACTGAACTATTTTTCAGAGATTTGATTTGTCAGAATTAGAGTTCGAATCCATTCGCCAGGATAATAATCGCTCCATTCGTGCGTTCCACAACGTCTGCCGACATCACGGAGCTGAACTTATGTTAAGGCGATCAAATCTTAAGTGGAGTGACGCAAGATCCAGAGCTCAAGCAATTATTGAGATATGAGTAGAGAAATTATGTTTCTGGCTAAAGGACTTTAATGTAACAATCATAACAAAAATAACATGACATACAAAACCTGCGCAATTTGCGGCCTAAAAGTGGATGATTTCAAGAACGTAACGGGAGCCAGCGTGTTGTTTTCAAGATTAGAGCAAAAAGAGTTTCTTGTGAAAATCGCTCGAGGCAGATCTGCCTCTATCATCCGCTTTTCGGATCGTATTTGAGATCAAAGGAAACTTGCGTCTACTGATAGGCTGTAGTCGATTCATTCAGCGAAAAATCGTCATTTAAGAGGTCTCCTGATATTTACTAAAACCTCAAATCAGGTAGGCAATCTTTCAAGGATAGCATGAAATCGAGTTCCAGTCTTCCACCGTTGTACTACCACGACTCAAAAATCTACGAGAAAGAGATGGATCTATTTTTCGCGAGGAGGTGGTTACCGGTTGCAAGGGAAGAGGATTTGCCAGCTCCGGGAGCTTTTATTGTAAGAAACATCGGCGCCGAATCCATAATCATTACGAGGGATAGTGATCGCTCAATTCATGCGTTCCACAATGTGTGCCGGCACCGCGGAGCAGAACTGTTAGAGGAGGAGAAAGGCTCGACAGATGTCATCCAGTGCAAGTACCACGCATGGACTTATTCCCTTGACGGGAAACTCGTCGGCGCGCCGTTCATGGAAGGGATCGAAGATTTTTCAATGGAAGACTGCGGACTGCTGGATGTGCGGGTCGATTCCTGGCAGGGATTTTTGTTTGTTAATCTGGACGAGAGCGCTCCGTCTCTCCGTGAATCTCTCGGCGATCTTTATGACAAGCTTGCAAGGTTTCGCTTTGGAGAGTTCAGGAGAGCGTGCCACATAACCTATGATGTTAGAGCAAATTGGAAGATTATCCAGGAGAATAATCTAGAGTGCTATCACTGCCCCTCCGTTCATCCTACTCTTGTTCAGATAATCAAATGGGACAGCTGGAAGGGAGAGGGTTCACTCTGCGGCTCTGACGGACAAAAGGGAGGTGCCTATACGGGAGCTTCGGTCGTGTACAAAGAGGACGACGCCGGAGTATCATCGAGTGGAAAACGCGAAGTACCGCCCCAGACTGGAGAGGGAGACGTGATCAGTCAGCGTCTTGTGTTTTATTACCAGTTTCCGGTTCTCCAGATCAATCTGGCACCCGACAACCTAGCTGCGCACTACTTCTGGCCGGATGGTCCGGATCGCACGAGAATAGAGTTTGAGATTTATTTCGATCCGAGAATACCTCTTGATTCTGATTATGTTACGAGTACTGTTGAGCAGTGGGAAGTAATCAACAAGGAGGACTGGCACGTTTGCGAACTAAATCACAAAGGGACTGCCTCAAAGTTTGCAAGGCCCGGTCTTTTCAACAATTATGAATTTTTGGTAAAGGACTTTGATACCTTCGTTCTAAATTCATTAGAATCCATTGTTTCGTGAGGAATATTCAGATGAAGATCGAAAGAAGGAAACGGTGATCGGATTACAAAGAGTCGCATGCTATTTACGATGATCGGCGCTTATTCACTCTGAACTGAAGACCAGATGGCTCTTATCTGATTTTTTCCGGGAAATATCATTCGCACAGAACTAGTCCGAGTGTTCAGGTACGGGGGTTCAAAGATAGTCTGTAAAAGACCGACTCTGGTCAGAGTTACTGTCATATTACTGTACAATATTATAAGTAGGCTCTTATTCTATACAATAGCATTTGAAATTGTTAGAAGAGCTTGAATCAAGCTGTCCCGTACGCAGAAATGGCGCCTGCGGGTTGTTCTCATTGAAAACAGTCAATTGAACGTAGACAAGATCTGAGTACTATTTACAAAAATATTTCATGCGGCGAATTTGGCGACCAATTTATCCAGGTAGATCTTGTTCGTGCTTGCACTTCCGAAGGCTGTCTTCCAAGGTACGTCAAGCTCGGCTATTAGCCAACCACTGTAACCCGTTTCAACGAGAGCTTTTATGATAACATCAAAGTCTATATTGCCCTCTCCGAGCTCCAGAAACTTCCCTTGCCCTAGATCCTTAAAATGAGTATGTCCAATTCTAGTTGAATACTTTCGTACAATCTTCTCTGGATTCTCGCCTACGGCAACCAAATGCGCTGTGTCAAGCAGAAGTTTGATCAGGGATTTATCAGCGTAATCGTATAACCGATCGATTTCTTCTGAGTTCTGAACGAGTGTCGAAAGGTGCGGATGATAGACACAGCCAAGTCCAAGCTTCTTGAATTCCACAGCAAGGTCATTCACATATTCACCAATCATCTCGTAGTAAGAATTCCGTATGTTATCTTGGAGCATAAACGGACCGCCGAGTGTAATTAGCTGCCCACCAAGTAGCGCAAAATTCTTGGCGTATTCAACCTTCTCTGCAAAGTCTTTTCTTATTCTCTCAATGTTTATTTCAGGTATCGCCAAAGGTGCAAATTGCTTTGGATCGCTCATTGGAATATCTGGATTGATTTTGTCATCCTGAGTAAAAGTCGACGTGCGAGGTATAAGAGTGACCCACGTAGAAACAAATGAGAGCATATTTTGAGAAAGCATTCTATGAAACTCTTCAGGCACTTTGAAGTACTGAATCGCATCATTGTCTGAACAATCGAAACCTTCGTAATGCAATTTTGCCATGTCAGATAGAACGTTCTCAAGACTCACATTCCAAACCTTGCCGTCCCAGGTGTGTCTTCTATCCTTATCAATAGCGATACCCCATTGGAGCGCATGACAACCAATTTTCATAGTACATCAATCGCGAATGCCTAGGTTTGGCTATAAAGTGTGTTCGCGTCCTGCCAGATAATATTTATTGAAAGATCCGGCAAACGAGTTGGTAGAGTTGACGGAATCGATTCGGCAGGTTCATTTTGGATACCGGGCTGTAGCGGAACAGTTTCCGCCTCAGAAATTACTTGGATGGGTTGTTTTGGCAGAAAAACATGGGTTCGAATTCTCAATGGTTAGCGATCATTTTCACCCTTGGTTCCACGATGGAGGACACGCGTCGTTCGCGTGGACGTGGTTAGCTTCTGCTGCTGAAAGAACGAAGACAATAAAATTAGGTACTGGCGTGACAACGCCAATTTACAGGTATCATCCTGCTCTTATTGCGCAGGCTTTTGCCACTTTGGGAGTAATGTATCCAGGGCGCATATCATTGGGTCTAGGAACGGGAGAAGCTATGAACGAAGTACCACTTAGTGGTAAATGGCCAAACTTCGGAGAACGTTTAGCACGCCTTGAGGAATCTCTGAAATTAATTAGAGCACTTTGGGAAAGCGAGGATTTTGTAAACTTAAAGGGCGAGTACTATGTCCTCAAGGATGCTCACTTGTATGAAAGGCCTTCAATAGAAATTCCAATCTATGTTGCCGCGAGTGGTTCGAGGACAGCCTATCTTGCTGGCACCTATGCGGATGGACTATACACGACACCTGGCACGGACGAGGTGGTTACTCAGAATGTACTGTTACCTTTCAGAGATGCCGCTAAGAAAATGGGTCGAAACTATAATGATCTAAGAAAATTGATTATGTTGAATATTTCTTGGGACATAGATCACGAAAAAGCTTTGAACTCGATACTGCGCTGGAGGGCGACGGCTTATCCCGGTGTTTTTAGTAAAGGAATTTGGGATCCCAGAAAGCTTGATCAAATTGCAAAATCAGTTAAGGCTAGCGACATCGCGAAGCGATGGATTGTTTGTACGACCCTCGAAGAATGCATTCCTGAGATCGAACGATACATGAGACTCGGATTTGACGAAATCGAAATCAGAAGTTGTTCTCCAGATGAAGAGATTTTTATCAAGAAATTCGGGAAAGAAATCTTATCATATTTTAACAAAGAATGAATAAACTTGCCATTTCTTGCTTTAGAGAATCTGAATCTAGACGCGGCTCGATTTTTCTTTAACAAGGCATATGTGTTGTAATAATCAATTAGTGGGATAAAAATTGTAGTCTCCGATTATATTTGATATCCGGACTCAGGCAGCACCTGCCCTCCGTCTACGACTATGCTCTGTCCCGTAACGTATTGTGATTCGTCAGATGCAAGATAAAGAATTGCGTATGCTACGTCCTCTGGTCTGCCCAATCGACCCATGGGAATAGTCTTCGCCTGCGCGTCGAATTGTTCAGTATTATCGGCTCCGATTATCCTCTTTAGGCCTTCCGTGAGGATGGTACCTGGCAAAACTGCATTTATCGTGATATTGGACCTAGCTACTTCTATTGCCACGGCTTTTATGAAACCAATTATTCCTGCCTTGGAGGCTCCATAGTGAGAAAATCCTGCTACGCCGGTAATTGGACCAGTTATTGAGGAGGTAATGACAATCTTGCCGTAATTCTGTTTTTTCATCAATGGAACACACGTCTTTACAGCAAGGTAAGTACCTTTCAAATTAATTGACGTAATCCTATCCCAATTTTCCTCTGTAAGATCCTCGATTTTTGACTCAAAAGAAATTCCTGCATTTTGACATAGGATGTCTATTCGACCAAAACGATCTTGAGCAACCTCAGCCATATTTTCAATATCTTTCTTATTTGAAATGTCGGTCTTCAGATACGAGGCAGAGCCCTGATTCCTCGAAATATTTTCGGCAACCCGTTTTGCGCGATCTTCATGAATGTCCGTGACAAGAACTTTCGCTCCGTGTCTTGAGAGCATCTCGGCTGTAGCTCTTCCTATTCCATTACCTGCACCAGTGACTATTGCAACCTTATCGATTAGCCGTTTTCCAGTTATGGAAAATGCATGAGGCATGTTAGTGTCCTTTTCGGTCGTCATGCTCGAAACGAGCCTCAACCCAACTATCTAAAATGCTTTCTTAAGCGCAACTGCTCTTCTCCTAGTTATCAACTCGCGTTAATCCCAAAAAATTTGAGACTATATCTGTGGGATCTTTTTCATTCAAAAGCGTAATTCAGGCCGAAAAAACTCTCTAGAGATATTTGAAGGAGTGAAACTGTCAACACGAAGCTCGGTAAGCTATATCGCCGTATACCCGCCATCAACAACATACGCCCCGCCCGTCATTGCGGATGAATCGTCCGATGCTAAGAAAAGGGCTAGTTGAGCAACCTCCTCTGCCCTGATCAAACGATGAAATGCAGCGTTCAAGTTTTCCATAGATCTTAACTCGTCCTGATAATTTGCTGACGTTTTTCTCAAGGAATTGTGTAGTTGTGGACTGTCCACAGGTCCGGGACAAATGCAATTAACTCTGATTTTTTTCATTCCAAAATCTAGTGCGGTAGCCTTCGTTAACAGAACGACACCCGCCTTTGAAGAATCATAAGCAGCTTCATTCCTAAGAGCAACAAGTCCATTTACGGATGCGGTATTGATTATACTCCCGCCTCCCTGCTTTATCATATGAGGTATCGCGTATTTCATCCCGAGAAAGACTCCCTTAAGGTTGACAAGAATTGTTTCATCCCACATCGCTTCACTAATATCGACAACTGATCCGAGATGTGCCACTCCGGCATTATTGAAAAGTACATCTAATCGTTCGTATTGTGCAATAGTGTGATCGATCATTCGTTTCACGTTCTCAGAATTTCCTACATTTGTTAAGACAAAATCCGCACGGCCATCCTTCGAAGTTATTAATCGAACTGTTTCATTTCCAGAATTCGAATCAATATCAACCACAACAACTGTAGCACCTTCCCGAGCAAAAAGGATCGATGTAGAACGACCAATTCCCGATCCGCCTCCGGTGATAACTGCGATTTTGTCTTTAAGACGGTTCAAAACTCAGGGATCATGAGCATCCAGATATGGTGAATTCCAATAGGATCTAACGAACTATCTCTTTGACTGCAGAGATTATTCGTTTCTCGTTTGGAATCAACGCGTCCTCAAGCTTCGGATTGAACGGGATTGGAATAGTCGGGGTAACAACCCTCTTCACAGGGGCACGAAGGTATTCGAATGATTCCTCACAAATTGTTGCCGCAATTTCTGAAGCGATACCACACCTGCCGTAGTCTTCATCTACGATAACGAGCCGCGAAGTTTTTTCCACAGATTTCTTGATCATTTGTTTGTCGAGTGGAACAAGTGATCGAGTATCAATTACTTCGGCGCTTATGTTATCAATTTCCAACTCTTTAGCTGCTGCAAGTGATTTTTTAACCATCGCGGCCGTTGCGACAATAGTCACGTCGCTTCCCTCTCTCCTAATCTCGGCAACACCAAAGGGGATTGTGTAATCAGTTAGTGGAACTGGACCTATTGTTGAATAGAGGTTTCTATGTTCAAAGAACATGACCGGATCTTCGTTGTTTCTTATGGCATGTTTGAGAAGCCCCTTGGCATCGTAAGGCGTTGAAGGAGCAACTATCTTCAAACCCGGGCAGTGAGCGAAAAGCGAGTACAGAGTCTGAGAGTGAGTTGCCCCCAATGATAGACCCACTCCCATAGTCGTCCTGATGACGAGAGGCACCTTAACCTGGGAACCAAGCATATAGCGCATTTTGCCGGCGTTATTGTAAATCTGATCAAAACAGACTCCAGCAAAATCAACGAACATAAGCTCGACAACGGGCTTTAACCCAGTAATTGCTGCGGTGATTGACGCGCCAATAAAAGCAGCCTCAGAAATTGGAGTCTCTCTTACTCTTTCTTGACCGAATTCCGCGAACTTTTCCATCGGTGTGACTTGAAATGCCCCTCCGCCGTTAAAACGACGAATATCTTCACCCATAAGAAAAACCCGACTGTCCCGTTGCATTTCTTCATATAGCGCTTCCGTAATTGCATCCCTGAACGTAATTTCCCGACTTGCTTCAGTAACCAATGTTTCAATCAAGGCAAATCCCCATTCTAGTAATCGGGAGTGACGAACACATCTGAAAAAGCCTCGGAGATTTCGGGTTCGGGAGACTTCATTGCAAAATCGTATGCTCTTTCTACGATCTTTTCGGAAGATTTACTTATATCAGTCGACTTTTCCTCATCCAGAATTCCGATTGTGAAGAGATCTTTTTGAAAATTAGTTATTGGATCTTTCATTTTCCATCTATCAATTTCCTCTTTGCTTCGATAGAGAGACCAATCATCTCGCACCGTATGACCTTCGTATCTATAGGTAACCGCTTCAATTAGTGTTGGTCCGAGACTCGTCCGGGCGCGCTTGACAGCCTCCTTCATTGTGCCATAAATTGCGAGTACATCCATTCCATCAACCTGGATACCTGGTATCGAGTATGCTATGCCTCTGTCAGAGATTTTGGCAGCCGTTGCTGCTTCCACCCTTGTTGCTTCAGCGTACTGATTGTTTTCGCAGACGAAAATGACAGGGAGTTTCCAAATTGAAGCTAAGTTTAGTGATTCATGAAATGTGCCTTGGTTATTGCCACCGTCGCCGAAGAATGCTACGGTCACCTGATTAGTACCTCTCAATTTTGCGGATAGACCTGCTCCAAGTGCTAACGGCATTCCCGCCCCAATTATCGGACAGGTGCAAAGCAAACCGACACTGATGTCTGCTAGGTGCATCGTTCCGCCTTTACCACCGCAGAAGCCTGTTTTTTTACCTAGCACCTCTGCAAATAACTTGTTTATGTCAGCTCCTTTAGCGATGCTGTGACCATGAGCTCTATGTGTACTAGTGATGTAATCTGACTTTTCCAATACTGAGCAAACCCCGACCGCGACTGCCTCCTGTCCAGATGAAAGGTGAGGATCGCCCAAAACTTCTCCGCGAGAATATAGTTCCTTTATCTTATTTTCGAACGTCCGAATCAGTATCATTAAGCGATACATTTCGAGCAATTCGCTGCTGCTTGGTTGCTGCCCCCCGAGCTCCAAATGAGTTTTTTCTATCAATGCGATAGACATCACCCACGGTCTCATATTTATTTAAGCGCGATTATCAATGACGAACCAATGCGACTACAAAATAAAGTTGCGATAGTTACGGGCGCAGCTTCTGGGATAGGTGAAGCTAGCGCATTTCTCTTTGCAAAGGAAGGTGCTAAAGTCATCTTGGCAGACATTGATGAGCAACGAGGCGAGGCAGCGAAGATTGAAATTGAGAAAAGAGGAGGAAAGGCATTCTTTGTCAAGACTGACGTGAGCAAATCGAAGGACGTCGAGAATCTAATTCACATAGCGACCGAAAAGTACGGGCGTCTAGATGTACTTTTCAACAATGCCGGGACGGGATTTGTTGGTACAGTAGTAGAAGCTTCGGAGGAGCTCTGGGACAAGATTATTGACATCAACCTTAAGGGAGTCTTTCTCGGGATGAAATACGCGATACCTCATATGATAAAGCAGGGAGGCGGGAGTATAATCAATACCTCGTCAGTTGGCGGGTTGGTCGGTGATCGTGGTTATGCTTCATATGATGCCTCGAAAGGTGGAGTGATATTGTTAACAAAAGCGACCGCGTTAGACTTTGGACCGTATAATATTAGGGTCAATTCGATTTGTCCAGGAACAACAGATACGCCTTTCTTCCGTAGTATCAAGGCGACCGGTAACCCTGAAGAGTATTTACGAATCAATATAGAGAAAAATGCCGCTCTAAAGCGTCTCATCAAGCCAGAGGAGGTGGCAAATGTGGCACTGTTTCTGGCTTCAGATGAATCATCGGCTGTTACTGGTACAGCAATTCCAGTGGATGCCGGGTATACGGCTATCTAGAGGAAAACGTGGAGATTTGACAATTAGGCTCCCGAAGGACCGGCTCAAAAAAACTCACAGATCTTTTGATCGGTTTAGGGCGAATTTACGAATGTGACGGTGTTAAAGATTGGAGTTGTAGCTCCCCCACCACCCCAAACTGGGTCCATATAGAATCCAGAAATGACTGATTTCAGGTATGCTACTGAGCCACTCGCCCAGAACAGCCTCTCAACTCCGATCCAGTCGTATGGGGCATCTTTGTAAATTTGCCCTTGCGCGGTGGTGCATAAGTTTGTCATTTGCGATATTGATGATCCATTCGTGAACGAGTTTATGCAAGCCTGAACAACTGGATTGGCATATACAGCCCAATCATTTGAGAGCGACTGATTGCTAAGCCAAAGTTCCCAGTTGTCTATTGGACTTAGAGAGCCAGGGGCGTATGATATAGTACCGCCCATAACTCCTATGTTAGGAATTTTGGCAGCATTTTGAACTTCGCATGTGTAAGCGCAGTTATAGGCATAGATTTGTGCCGATGACACTACCGATATTTGTACGTTTATTCCAATCTGCGCAAGATCGGTTTGAACAATCTGTGCGACGTTCACACACGTAGCACATCCATTGGCAACATTGTAGCTAACTGTGAGCGGTCCCTTAAGTTGCCCACTTTGATTTGCCGCATTCAGATACTGTTTTGCGAGGGTCAGATTGTAATTATAAGGTGTGTAATTTCCGAGATCATAGAATTGCGGAACTGCAGGATACTCTGGTCCAACGAATGGAGACAACTCCCCGAAGAAAGCCGTACTGTTCAGATTCGTGTAATTTATCGCGTGTACTATAGCTTGTCTTACATCAGTGACATTGGTTGGATAGAGGTGGCTGTTAAATGCGAGTGCAAAAATGAGTCCGGAAAATGAAGGCATTGTTACGTAGCCATATGTGGAAGGATTTGCCTGTATCAAAGGCCAGTTTTGAGTAATTATAGCAGAAATTGGAGCCGCACCAGTAGAGAGATCTGTGTACCTTGATACATCATCAGGTCGGTAATTGATTATCACGTTCTTGACGTGACCGGGGTCGAGATATGGGTTTCCTGCGATCGCACTTTGACTGAGATTCCTACCCCAATAAGTCGGGTTCTGCGCAAATTGTACATTTTCATTTACTGCGACGCTTGTCACCATGTATGGACCGGTTCCAGGTATCGGATGTGTTCCAAAATACGAATTTAGCTGTGCGGGAGTGCCAAACCCACCATTGTTTAAGATGTATTGCACATCGGCCATCATTCCTGCGTTTACTACAAGTATGTTCAAGAACCATGGAAATGCAACATCCAAATGGTATACAATCTGATCAGCGCCGTTCACGTAAATTGGCCAAGAAGTATTGCTCATTAAGCTAATGACTTGCTGGCTTGGATTACTAAGGTTGGCTGTTTTCAAAAGAGCAAGTGTACTTGGCCCGAAATTTACCTTCGACATATTGAAGATGCTGTATGATTGGAACCAGTTGGAGCTGTTTGCTTCCAAGTAGTAAATTCCGTACATCCAAGCCCAAACTTCGTAGGAGTTGAATGCATCCCCATTTGAGAAAGTGACCCCTTTTCTCAAATTGAATGAATAAATTGTGTTGTTGGGAGAGACTGTCCAATTAACAGCAAGATCTGGCAGATACTGTATTTGTCCCTGGCCATATTCAGATGTAGCGTATGGATCTACTAGGGGTTGATATACAGTGTATGTAAGCCAAATCGGGTAAGGTCCATCCATAATAGTCCAAAGTTGGCTCAAATCGGGGCCTGGGTAATATGCGTCGTCAATCGTAAGTGATTGCCTTTCACCTTGCGAATTTGATGTAGTTAGAGAGCTTGATTGAGTACTGGATTGCGTGTTGGACTGGGTGCTCGATGATGCACTCGATTGGGAACTCGAAACCTGTGAGCTGGATTGCATGACTGATTGAGAGCTAGACTGTGAGCTGGATTGCAAAGTCAAGCTGATCTGAGAGGTAGTTTGAGTGGTTGTCTGAGTTGAGGAGGATGAAGTTTCTGCAAAATATACCGCTCCTATACCAATGACAATTATTACAACAATGATCACGGCAATAATTATTCTCGAGATACCTCGGCTAGTTCCCCGCTGCACACTATTACCCCAACAAGTCGGCGCAGAACCTCATATTTAAGCCCTCGTGCTGAAGTATAGTTAGAGCACTTTCTTAGTATCGTAAGTTTATCCAATATGTTGTTGCAAACTATTACTCAACGTTGCCTTCGACTTACGTATCTACTAACAATTTAATCGACTAACCTAAATTGACCGTGTTAGGAGACCCGTCTCGCCAAGGTCTCGGGTCCCCGAAGTAAAAAGCGAATCATTTTTCGGCCGTTTTACAATCTATTTCTCGATCGGTACTGCAAAGTTCATGGGAAGGAAACCCTTCACTGTAAAAGTACACCCGGGTGTACCGATCAGAGACTGAAAATACGACCGACGATAAACATTGGTCGCTTCGCAATGAAAGAATTGTGAAGAATTGCAGCTATAAGGATATATTCCTATTATTCAAGTAGTACGACTGAGCTTTTGATAGCGGACGTACCCCTTTCTGATATCAAGGCAAATAGATTCAATTCGCGCTCAAATTACTCAAAGGGCTGCATAGACAGAATGGCCTTGTCTATGTCCTTGCATGGACAAATGTCGCCCGTAAAAGTGCGTCTTTCCAAGACAGGAGAAAAGTACGAGCTTGTCTTTGGCCATAGGAGGGTATTTGCAGCTAAGCAACTTGGTTGGGAAAAAATCAAAGCAGACCTGGCCGAATTAAGCGATGAACAGTCCATACTTCAGTCAATCGTTGAAAACATAGATCGCGACGACCTTTCAGATTTCGAAAAAGCTTTGATTTTCGAGAAACTACATTTGGAGTTCGGCAAAAACTATCAAGAGATCGGTGAAATGATCGGTCTTTCAAAGCAATCAATTTCAAATTATATTGGAATGTTGAGATTGTTTGATTCGGCGTATTTAGCGGATAATCCTGAACTTCAGCAAATGATGTATCAGCTAAGCGAAAGGCATGCACGCACCATCATGCGAGTGCCCGATCATAAAGATCGTGAAAACCTCGTTAGAATGACTTTGAATGAAGATCTATCAGTCAGGCATCTCAATTCAGTTCTCCTTCGTTTAAGAAGTTGGTTTAACGATGAGGATCTAAATGAACGATATTCCTATGAAGCTATTGGAAATGAATTCAATGGAACAAGCGTTAAGGAAATAACGCGTCTCATCAACGAGAAATTCTTACTTTCAGAAATAGGTGACTTGGCAAACAGTGATCGGATCTACCTATTCGGGGGAGGATACACGCTATTTTCATCTATGAAGAAAGACCTTTTGGAGAATAAAGACGCTGAGTCCTACAAGCATAATTGGTCCCTCAGGGTTGCTAGGGCGTTCAAATGGAAGATCGAAAAATTGCGGATCACCGTACTTTCACCGACTTCTGCTATGGCTACCGCCATTGTTCGCTACTCTAACAAGAGCGCTCACTTCGGCATCAGGGGCACTGTCATTGTAGTATTGAAACAAGATGGCTGGAAAATTGTACATGAGCACTGGTCCAAATTTGAGTCGAGCGATAGCAAACTTGAAAACGAACTAATCTTAGGAGATAAAAAATTCAGAAGACAGATCCGTCATTCTACGGAAAAAGGAAGATTGACACAACGATCTGTTTTTAGAATCAGCAATTCTGTCACGGCTTAGCGGTGTGCTAGTTTCTGATCCAGGATGAACTTTAGCAGTTCTCTTACGTGTAATTATGAACACCTCAAATTATTGTAAACTTCACGTACAGATTTCACAAGTTCTTAAATATCAATGGTCAAAATGGCACGCTCAACATGGTTTGTGTGAAGTATGTTGCCCGCCGGAGCAATTTGGACAGAACTAGCGTGATCGGAATTTGAACAGGCTTCAGAACAAAGTAATCATAATTACTGGCGCAGGATCAGGAGTGGGTCAAGCTGCGACTACCCTTTTCACTAAGGAGGGTGCTAAAGTAGTTGCCGCGGATATCAATATGAAAAATGCCGAGGTGACTGCAAAGCTCGTCAAAGACGCAGGAGGGGAAGCAACCCCCTTCTTTGCCGACGTAAGTAAGACGGACGACGTAAAAAATCTGATCGACAAAACCGTTCAGATGTATGGCAGATTGGATGTCCTTTACAATAATGCGGGGATTGCAGTGACAGGAACATTGTTGGACACAAGCGAAGAAATGTGGGATCGGACGATGAATACAAACTTGAAATCAGTATTCCTGACTTGCAAGTTTGCTATCCCGTACATGCTAAAACAAGGAGGAGGCACAATAATCAATACGGCATCAGTAAATGGTCTGGTCGGTCTTCCAAATGACGCGGTATATGATGCTTCAAAGGGAGGGGTAGTTCTACTAACGAAGGCAACGGCTTTAGACTTTGGCACGAAAAATATTCGGGTCAATTGTATTTGCCCGGGGACAATAGATACTCCCTTTACACATAATGCCCTAAAGGAGTACGGGAATTATCAAGAGAATCTTGAGATGTTGAAGAAAATGAATGCTGCGTTGCAAAGACTAGTAAAACCAATGGAGGTCGCTCAACTTGCTCTTTTCTTAGCATCGGACGAATCATCGGCGATTACTGGTGCTGCTTATGTAGTCGATGCAGGATATTCAGCAATCTGATTTTCTTTCTTGTTAGATTTCCTTAGACGATTTGAGGAACCTTAAGGGATAACAATGTGTGGATAAGAAGATGCCAATGGTGATCCGACGTTTATTTTATAGCAATTGGATTAATCGGCGATCCGGTACCTCCCTCGAATTTTAGTGGCGAACAAACGTAAAAAAAGTCGTATTGTTTATCTTCGAAACAGTCTTGGGCAAGATCCTCGAGCCATAGAATCTCTTGGATTGGAATGCCCAATTTGTGCAAAAGAATCAGATGCAAAGGAAAAACAACTTCGGTCGTCGTTGAACGAGTTTGTTCGGCAGATAGAGTATCAGCCCCGAATGCCGAAATCTCCATGGCGGAAAACCAGCGGACGAGCTCCTCGCTAAAAGCAATTCCTGGTTCATTCAAGTCATAATAGTAAGCGTCGGGGCCGTTCTCATAGAATTTTCTGATGAACCCGGTCCTAACAAGTATTATGTCATGTTTCTGAATTTCGATTTTTTGATTCTCAGCCGTCATAAGAATATCATCTAGCGTTATTGGTTCTCCCTTAGAAAGAGAATCCAATCCCCTACAGCGTCCAACGTCTAGAAGGATTCCTCTACCAACTATTCCCTTATTCGCCAGGGGCACTATGCTAGCCTTCGAAAGTCCACCAATTGTGCTGTCCGAACTATATCCGTTATAGATTTTGTCACCAGTCCAGACATGTCCAAGCGCGTCACAGTGAGTTGTCCCCTGCAAGAACATGAATACTGCATCATCAGCAAATTTCAATCCACCCGTTTTGGGTCTGTCTTTACCACTTTTGTACGTCCCTTCATCATGTGTCATTAAATGAACGGTGGTCGATCGCTTCGGATCATCTGACATGTCTACGGGGTCTCCGCCTTTTCTTCCTATTAGGAGGCCAAGTGAGAACACTTTTCCCTGCCTTATTGACCTGACAGATTTCAGAATTTGATCTTTATCCAGAAAATTTAGGGCGCCGATTTCATCATCCGAACCCCAGCGCTGCCAGTTCGTAGGGACTGATTGGAGAAAATCGTCCTCGGGCACAAACTGTTCAGTTATTGCGACAAGATTAGAATCTATCGGAGGAAATAATGGGTCTTCAGTGTTTCTTTACTTCGTTGAGTGCATCTTTAATAGCATCGAGTCCATTAGAGGCAGTTGGAAACCCCGCGTAAGCTGCCAAATGAATCATCACCTCTAATATTTCGTCCAACTTGATGCCGTTTCTTAACGCAATTATCACGTGCTCTTTGACACGATTTTCCTTGCCGCCCATTGTAGCAAGAGTTGCAATAGTAATGAGCTCTTTCGTTTTGTAATCAAGTATATGCCTAGACCAGATCTCGCCCCACACAAATTCCATGGCGTATTTGGCATAGTCCGGAGACAGGCTCTTAGTTTCTTTGAGAAAGTTCTTTGAGCTTGCTTTCCCCCTTATCTTAATAAATTGCTTCAAGCCGAGGTCATAGGGCTTTAGCTTCTTTCTTGCCATGCAAAAAAAGATCTAACCCCTCTATTTAGGTTTCATTCGGTGATCCCGATTACTGGAAGTTATTTATCCGACCCAAATGCATAACCGTGGAGAGATCTTATTCACTCAATCAAAGGGCTTAGAAAATATTGAGCAAAATTGTGGCATACTCCCATTTTAGTTATTTATTACGATCCAATGGCCTACGTTGGATCTAACTGGTCGATAGTTTAGATTTTACAGAGTCGAGTTCAAACATGTCACGACTTCAAACTCTTGATTCCTTCCTCAATCGACGCAATTACATATTGAATTTCTTCTTCGGTTTTGCTCGGATCTATTGGAAGATTGATTTGTTCCTCAAACCAGACCTTTTCGCATACAGGACATTCACCAAGGTCATGTCCGTAATACCGCATGTAGCTCGTAATATGTAACGGAAAGTAACGGAGCACTGTTTGTATATTCTTTTTGTACATTAAGAATTGCAAGAACTTTGTGTGATCAATTCTGGCTTTCTCTTGATCAAGGAAGCACAAGTATTGATGGTAGACATTCAAAAAGGACTTATCGTTCTTCGAGATTCGGATTCCTCTAATTGAAGCAAGACCCTCGTCATATTCTCGAGCTACTCTTATTCTCATTTGACATATGTGGTCGAGTTTCTTTAGCTGAACGGAGCCAACCGCAGCTTGTACTTCTGTCATTCTGAAGTTCGTCCCGTGCTCCTCTATAGTCGCCCAATTGAAATCGTAGGCTCCATCAGCATGATCTCGTAGTGGTGGCTCGGGTTTTCGGTGAGGCCCGATCGCTTTTGTGGCCAAGTCATTCATTTTACCGACAATGCCAAAAGATCTAAGCCTGCGAGCTTCTTCGGCATACTCGTCGCTATTTGTCGTAAGCATGCCACCTTCGCCTAAGGTTGTCATATTTTTCAAAGAATGGAACGAAAAACAGGACATATCGGCGATCGAGCCGACCTTTCGATCCTTGTAACTTGCGCCGACCGCGGGAGCGGCATCTTCGACGACTTTTAGATTGTGCATTCGGGCTATTTTCATGACAGGATCCATGTCGACGGGCATTCCACCATAAGGAACTATGAAGATCGCTCTTGTTTTTTGGGTGATTTTATCCTCAATGGTGTTTGGATTAACATTGAGTGTGTCAGGGTCAATATCCGCAAACTTAATGACGACGCCCCTTTTGACTGCCTCGATAACAGTAGCTATGAATGTCTGTGGCGTGCATATTACTTCGTCACCTTTGTTAAGTCTCAAGATATCGGTTGATAATGTTAGGGCAGCCATGCACGATGAAAGAGCAACTGCATGCTTTACTCCGCAGTATCTTGCAAACTCCTCCTCAAACTTCCGAGTATAAACACCACCCCATTGATTAGCCAACGATTCGGCATTTTCCAATACCTCTCTAACTGCATCTAATTCATCCGCCCCGATCATCCCGCCGATGCCCTTTTCGCGAATTTTGAATTGGACACCGGACATGCCTACGGGGTATCCCGAATACATCTGCTCCTTTTGCACGGCTAAAATCCGACTCTTCGAGTTCGCTGACGGATCTTTAAAAGACTTCGGAGCTTAGGGCTTAATGCAACTATGCAAGCTACCATCGAAAAACAATATTTGAAAACTTCAATCTGATTAGATTTTAGTTCAACATCCATGATCAAAATCGGTATGTAGAAGCTCGCGCCCTTCATCCTGAGACGTCCCTATCTCAATTGATAACACCTTATCGAATATTCTAAGGGTAGTTTCTTTCATAGAACACGAAGAGACTAAGGAAAGAAAGTCTTAGTTCATTGTCAAAGAGGGAGAGATAGATCAGGAACGATCCTTGCAGCATAACTGATTAAGAAAGAAGGATCAGATTCAGACAGTATGGGAGGTAGAAG
Organism: Nitrososphaerota archaeon; assembly: GCA_013288145.1. The sequence goes on from JABDCJ010000029.1 coordinate 29,264, forward strand.
TGCTCAAAGTTTCGCCAAAGAAATCGGAATATCTAACAAAAGAAAACTAACTTTGGGTTATGGATTGTCAACAACATAGCGTGACGATACTATCTTGGGAATGCTCCCTGCTTAAATATTGTTCAATTCGCGAAAGTCTTCATTGATTGCAAAGATAACCCGAGTCAAAGAAGAGAACAACTCTCCGCACATCTGGATCAGAATGCAATCGATTTTGCTATTATTTCATCGCCGATGCACATTCATTATTTCACCGGGTTCTCGATAGTTTATCGGTCAGATAAGGAAAGATGTGCCTCATTTCTTATCATCAAAAGGGATGGTGTCAACAAGCTATTCGAAGGCAAATCGGAATACGCCAATGCTCAGTGTCCTTTCAGCGGTTTGGTAGACGACAGCTTGCTGAAGCATGAAGTCTCTTCCAATCATCAGCCCAACCAGGTCACCTACCGATTCATTGGGTTAAGTCTAGATCGCACTTGCAACTATTGAAATGAAAGCATTTTCATTAAGAAAGACTTTCCGCGAAATGGTTTTCGCCATACTGTTTCGATTTGGTAAAAGACGTGAGATCTATAACTCATGAATTTTATTCACAATGAAGCTAAATCCACGAAAGAATAGACTCTCCTCTGCTCAATACTCATATATATACCCTCGAGTCTAGCGACGCAATAATGAAAAGGACGAAGTCGTCTGGTGCCATGTCAAGATCCACTGCCCTAATCGCTGTTGTGGTTGTGATAATTCTGATTATTGCAGCCTCGGTCGCCATTTACTTCTCTCTTTCGACCCCCACTAATTCCTCTTCATCTTCCTCATCTAGTTTCTCATCTAGTTCAACTTCTTCATCTAGTTCGTCATCTAGTTCAACTTCCCCTTCAACTTCCTCATTAACTTCCACTTCATCTTCCTCATCTAGTTCGTCATCTTCGTCGGCAATTTCTTCGTCATCGTCCACAAACTCTTCGGCAACGGCAATTCAAAATACGCTTACCATCGACGCCTGGGGATGGTTTCAGGCTGGTCTCGACATGAATCAACTGTACGGAGCGTGTTGCGGTCCGTGGCCTAACTACGGAGAGTACACTGTTTATCAGCCACTTGTTTATGACAATGGAACTGCCCAGTATCAGGATAATATAATACAGTACACCCCAGGTCTAGCATCTAACTGGACCGTATCCCCTGACCAAACGACTTGGACTTTTCAGTTGAGACAGAATGTACATTTCTCTGATGGCAGACCTTTCAATGCCTATCAGGCATGGATGGAGGAATACGGATTCTACTATCTTTCAGCAAACAGTTCTGGATGGTGGGACGGCGGAATGACGATATTTAATATGTCCAACGTACGCTTTGGACCGGCAACGATCGCCCTGATAAATCAAAGTGACCTGATTCATCCATCTCAGTCAGCCCTTTCAGTAATGATGAACAGTTCGTGGCCGATATATGTCACGGGCCCGTACACTATTGTTTTCCATCTTGGAGGACCATTCGTGTGGTTTCCAGGAACGTTGCTAGCATTTTGTGGTCTAATGTTTGATGCCCAATATGTGCTCGATCACGGAGGTTTCGGAACCCCAACTTCAATTAACACCCTGTTCAATCAAAATCCGATACCCGGATCGGGGCCATACGTCGTTACCCAATGGCAAGAAAACAGTCTTATCAAATTTACCCAGGATCAGAACTATTGGGCGCTTAGTCTTCCGCCCTCAACCTTCGTCCAACAACCCTACATGGATCCTGGACACGCAAAGAATGTTATTATTCAATACAAACCTGACGACATATCGAGATATACTGATCTTTCAAATGGCGCCTCACAATTTTCTGACATAGGGCCTAGCGATTGGAATCTTGTGACTGCGAATCCACACTTCTCTTATGTAAAGGGCCCCGCTGGCGGTCCTCAATCGTTCATGATGACTATAAACACGCGCATATTTCCCACAAACATAACTTTGGTCAGACAGGCAATTGTCCACGCCATAAATGACTCTGATATCGCCCAGAAAGCCTTCGCAGGTCAGATTACCCCCTTCGTCGGTCCCGAATACCCTTTGTGGAGTCAATTTTATGACCTCGGTAACTTTACCCCATACAGCTACAACCTAACGCTTGCTAAACAAGATTTGGTTGCCGCCCACTACAATAGCTCGCTACCCATCACCCTCAAGATAGTAAGTGATTGCATAATGTGTACGAGTACCGCCGAAGTGATTCAGTCAGATTTGGCGCAGATAGGCATAACCGTCAATATCGAAGTACTCACGAGTTCGGCGCTATACGCGCCACTAGGTTCATTCTCCACCGATATAGCAAACGCCCAACAGATTGGCCAGCTTGCTCTTGAAGATGGAGGGCCCTCATACGCGCCGTATGGTGTGACTCCATACGATTACTGGGTCGCATTCGTAAGCAATCAATCGGCTTATCCAAATTGGGCAATATACTATAATCCGATAGTACAAAAGTGCGTGAATTCATTTACACAGACTGCCAATATCTCATACATACAGTCATTGTGTAGATCGGCTCAAGCGCAAGTCTATAGCGATGCGCCGTACTATTGGATCGGCATAAGTCGACTCTGGGTGCCAACCGGGGGTTCGACCGTCTATAACCGTAATGTGATCAGTGGTTTTCTGCTCGATCCTATCGGAGGTGGTCAGTCTTCAATACCGATATTCAATACTGTAACTTTTGCTTAGTTCTGATGCCAAAAGTCAACAGAAGATGTTGTTTTAAGTCTTCAAGGAAATCAAAAGAGCCATCAGACGATTCATCCACTCTACCATAGATGATTCACCCCTTCAGAGTTATTCATTTTTTTAAGAATCATGACTTTTTCCTGAATGTGACTCGTTCATCGCCCTTATGCAAAACACGTTGACCCACCTCCTTCAGGGCTTCTAGATTATCTGTGACTTGAGCGAAAATATTTACGGGTTGGTTGTTCTGATGAAGCAACCCTCTCGACACAAAAATTCCATAAGCAATGTAAATCTGTTCATTGGGAAAAATGTAATCTTTGATTAGAAAGGCAAGTGTTCCAGGTGGGGTACCAGAAACCCTTTGATTTTCTGGTTGGATTGTTCCCAATATCCCTTTCGGGTTAGTCAAGATGGCTTGACCGGACACAATGCTGTGATAGAACACTAGATCTACAGGCAAATGATTCCATATTGTTTCACAGGTATTCGGAGCTTCAGCATCCAAAAGTTCTGCCGTAAATAAACCGCCTTTCTCGAACTCTATTTCCATTATTCTACCCATAGTTTTCAACCAACTTCCAACTTGGGTTCATATAACTAGTTTGATATGAAGCCATATTATTGCCTTCACTTTCGAGTTTGGTACAAAGAGTTCTTGTGTAGATTGCAAGGTTGTTGAAAAATCTAGAACAGCTGTCGTCTGTGCGTGTCTCTTTTTGTTAATAGAATGGTGCTATTCCGAGACGTGATTTTTTTGTTTTTTTCAAGTGAATGACCTCTTTCCTGAAATTGCAATTAATCCCCGTATCTGGCACATTCATCATCTACGTCTAGTCTCTCAATTATTAGGTATTTTTACTTCGAAGAAATGTTGGTACGGCTTTTGTCACGGCGATAGAAAAGACTCTTCGGTATCATCGCGCCCGCCAAAACATGAGGGGAATCGACAACTTCGAACACTTTCAAATCTGCCGCGACACTTGCTAGCATATACGCCGAATCCTTGAGCAAATTTTTCTCTGAGACTAGATATTGAATGAGATATTTTAGGGCCTTACGACAGGCTACGTCTATCGTCGTCGCAAACGCCGTAGTCGCGAAATGGGTCTCTGTCTCAAAGTAGGGTTCCTCCAAGATCTGACCGTTCTTTATTCCGAACTCGAGAGTCACTAAACCACTGGTCTCAACGGCTGTTACGCAAACCTCGCCGTCTCCCTGTGCAAGATGTGCATCACCGATGGAGAAAAGTGCGCCCTGATTGAAAATTGGAAGATAAAGTGTGCTTCCGACCGTTAGATACTTGATGTCCAGATTTCCTCCATGACAACCTGGC
>JABDCJ010000030.1 GCA_013288145.1 Nitrososphaerota archaeon
ACAAACGTTCTACCGACTTCAAACGGGGAGAAGCTGGAGTTTGTCACGCCAGTAAACCCGTTCACAACCGAAGCCTGATAGCTCAAGACATAGTAGAATGCCAGCATTGTGATTATGGCAATCACTATAGTAGTGCTTGCAACGATACTCGGCGCTCTGCCGTAGGATTTTCGAACGCGAGATAAGCTACTTTTTCTTTCGATTTTTCTTCCGAGGTAAATTCCGGGACCAGTGAAGAGCAGGGCAAGGAGTATGATCGACGCAGCTGAGGTGGGGTAACCACTGCAGTCAACACAGGAAAGATCTAGCGAGAGAATTAGGGCAAGTAACACTCCCGAGATTCCACAGAATATCTTGCTCAAAATACTTACGAGGTTACCACGATCCAAGATCAACATATTACCGGCTAGAGCTGCTGGGGCACCTGCGAGAAACCACTGCAAATAATTGTAGGGGTACGGGACTGTAACGCCGGCGAATATGTGGGTAATAGGAAAGAAACTTAGAGCGAACCCAACGAGAGTAGTAACTACGAGCTGAAATGTAGTATCAATCCATCTATTCCTAGTTCCTGGTCCTCGATACCATTGCTTCATCGAAGAAGCTGAAGTGATCACACCAAGGGATCCGAAGAGAAGTAAATCTCTCAACGCCGCGAGCCCGTCGGGCGAGCTAACATAGCATTCCTTTACGGTGCAAAATGGCTCGACATAAGCAACTAATATGAAGAGGAATGAAGCGATCAGAGGTGGAAGAATGGATGCTTTCTTGTCTCTTCCAACTACAAAAGCAGAAATGACCCCGCTTACGATAAACCAGGCAATGTCGAACCAAAGTCTTGAAACAGAAAAAGTGCCGTAATCACGGCTCGCGATTGCGTAGAGATAGTAAGTGTACTTTTCAAAAGCAACTGGCGGGACGAGTATTATTACCGAGGCAAGAACAACACGTAATGCCGGTCCAATTGTTTTGTTTCGTCCGATCAAAAGACGAGAGTTCTCCCGCGTATGTTGCAAATCAAGAAAACTGAGATTTGAGGATGGAGCGAATTTTTCAATAACCTCAGGATAGCAAGGCTAACAGGTGCCGACATATCGCGAACCCAGATAATTTAGCTGGAGCAAGTTCTCAATTATTTGAGCATAGTTACCATGAAGTCCGTTCCCCATACAAGAGGAGGTCTTATTGAAAGGCGGTCAATCAATCACGAAGTACTGGTTGACCGAATTAAGCAAGACTCACGTATGGACTGATTTTCACAATGTCGTAACTGGCCGAATGAAATCTCGAATCGCTCCGATTCCATTCATTAGCTGAGCTCCCAAACCAATCTGCCAGATGACTATTGGATAAACGGCCATCCTCTCGACAAAACCAGCACCGAGCTTGCCGCCGAACGCTCTCGTGAAAGGACCGCTGAACAAGACCGGGAAAAGCCACGCGAGCACGAGTATTCCAAGAGCTAGCGAAACATACCTGAATGGAGATCTAATGAATCTAAAAGCAAGAATCGCCGCGATAGCTCCGCTTACGAAAGCGATGTACGAGCTCAATTCATGGATGCCGAGATAAGTTTCTGGAAAAATGCCAGCCAAGAGTGAACCCAAGCCCCACAAACCGAAAAAAATCGTGAAAGTTCTCTTTTTGACTTCGAGCCTGAACAGATAGGCACTCGATACTGCAAAAAGTCCCATCAGCGCCAGCGTTGCGTTCCAGATTGTGGATGAAGGATAGTTAATTGTACACGCGCCACCGCCAATCGGACATGTAGCTCCTAGATCGCTCAAAAAATTCTGTGATACGTTGTAATTTGGATAATATGATTCAGCGAGAATCACAAAAAGAATCCATTGTGCAGCTCCTACAAAGGCAAGTATTCCGGCAATTTTGAGATTCCGCTCAGTCATCTTACAGAAAACGGAATTCGCATGCTTTGACGATATAAAACAATTATCGAATTGTTGGATTTATCGTCTCAATGCAAGACTAATCGCAGCTGCAAGGAACCATACTTCCTGAATGATTAGGATCATTATGGCAGGTATAGTTGCAGAATTAGTAAAGAGTCCTGCAAACCCAAAGATCTGGAAAGCCAGTCCGGTAACAAGCGCCCATGACCAGAAGAACCTCGGAAGTATCCTGGAACCTCTGAGAACAAAACCAAGAGGGAGCAGGATTGACGGAGCTATGAAAAACGAATGGATGAAAACGAAAGTTAGATCGAAACTCGTCAGTGCGGCTTCCGGATGGCCGTTTGCAGTTGCAAGTACTATGTCGATGAAATAACTACCTTCTATCAGACTGAGGACAACAACAGTCCCCGAAGCTAGCATTGTTATCCAGCCGGAAAACTTCGTCCAAGCTTTAGAGAGATAGACAAGGCCTAGGACAAAGACAACACTAAGTAGACTCCCGGTTCCCTGCAGCCACGCTGCCAGAAGATAGTAGGTCTGATAGTTTGAAACGCTTTGAGCCAGCTGGGCAGAAGTCGCGTTTGCCTGCGGAAACGGGAAGATCACGAACGGCGCGGCGAAGTAAAGCAGAAGAGCCATAACTCCGAAGATTCCGGCGAGGGAAAGCATGATTCGGAATGATATTGACGGGGAGCTGACGTCTTCATTAATTTCTGAAACACTTTTGGAACTTGGTAACATGGCGGACATCCAGAATCATTTGAAGCATTGCAGGATGCTTTCAGTGTACGCCTCATTCAACTAGGATTTTCGACAAATTATTGCCAGATCTGGCTTTCCACCTGTGGGAACTTTTTTTCTAGATTACCTCGAATTGTTAAGTTTTCTTCCTACCATGGACCATTCGGAAGATATCTTCGAATCTTGGATCGGAGCGCAGATTGTCAAAATGCGGCTCATTGAAATTCATGTGAAGTGAATTTGAATGCTCGGCTACTTCTTTTCGCAACCATTCAATGGCCTTTTCGTTCCTCCCAATAGAGGCATTCGCAAGTGCAAGACTTGTGCTGGACACATATTTCTCGGTCGCTTTTGCCTCAAATTCAGCAACGAGCTTTTCCCCCTCAACCCTTCTACCTGATGCAGCGTAGGCGAAAATCAGATCGGGTGTGAAACCGAAATAATCGCTCGCGAGCTCACCCGCTTTTTGAATTTCGGATATGGCTTCATCATATTCGGCGAGGCCCAAGAGAGCGAGTCCCAGTCGAGAGTGCGCATATGCAAAGTTGGGAGAGACTTCCAAAACACTTCTGTATTGGGCTACTGCTTCCTTGTATTCACGGGCAAACAATAAGCTGTCACCAATGTTCGAGCCTATTATCGCGGACAACGGATCGAGCTTTTTGGCTTCCAAAAGCTCATAGCGCGCTTCCTCGAATCGACCGAGCGGAGTCAGAATTCCGTTCCCGTACCAGTGGTGAGCTGTCGCGTAATTTGGATTCAACTCTATAGCCCGCTTCATCTCTCGCTCGGCTTCTACCATGTTCCACTCGTATCCGACAAGGATTGCGCCATTCGAAACATGGGCCTCGGCACTGGAATCATCCAATTCCAGAGCCTTCTTTACATAGGTTCTTACCTTCTCGATTACATCGGCCGGACTCGCATAACCCCAGTTATCCAATAGAAAATAGCAATCAGCGAGCCCGGCATATGCCCTTGCATAATTCGGATCTCTCTTGATAACTTCAGTGAAGTATTGAATTGCTTTCTCTAGTCCTTCCTTTGTTCGCTCGTTCCAGTAGTATCTCCCTTTAAGGTACAGCGTGTAGGCCTCAATGTTCGTCGTGGGAGCCGTTTCGAGCTTTTTCTTCTCCACTGAAAGCAGCTGAACTTTCAACGCATTTGCAACATGTTCTGAAATATCGCTCTGAATTTTGAAAACATCCTGTATCTCTCGGTCGTAGGTCTCAGACCAAAGGTGATCGTCCTCCGCCGCATCGATCATCTGGACGGTGACTCGAACACGGTTCCCGGCTTTTCTTACGCTCCCCTCCAGAATTGTACCGACACCGAGATCTTTGCCGATTTCTACAAGCGGCTTTGGTTTAGACTTGTAAAGCATTGTAGACGTCCGGGAGATCACCTTTAGTTCGCGGATTTTTGACATCGTCGAGATCAGTTCTTCGGTCAGACCGTCGGAGAAATATTCGTCTGCAGGATCGGGGCTTATGTTAGTGAATGGGAGAATCGCGATGCGTTTCCGGTCGAATGCTCTGGTTTCCATTTTACCTTTTTCCTTCGATGATGGGATGACGCGATAGATTTGAACCGGCTCACTCACATTTTTCAAATCGTGAGCGTACAGGCTTACAAATGACACATCTTTCAGTTTATTTCTGACCTGATCGTACACCTGCTGGGAAATGCAAATCCCCCCGGGTTCGGCGAGTGGACGGACTCGCGATGAAATGTTTACCGCGTCCCCCAGAATGTCTCCGTTCTTCGTTCTGATCACGTCCCCGACATGTACTCCTATGCGGATCTGGAGCGCCTGCCCTAATTCCTGAGCTCCTATCTGACTATCCTGCATTGCTTCTTGGATCGCTAAAGCGCACCGAACGGCTGAGAGAGCGTTTGAGAACTCTACAAGAAAGGAATCCCCAATTGTCTTCACTTCTCTGCCGCCAAATTTTCCAAACTGCCGACGGAGAAGATCGTTGTGTTCTGCGAGCAATCTTAATGCGAGATCCTCATCTTTCTGTGATAGGCTTGTGTAGCCGACGATGTCAGTGAACATTATTGCAGCGAGCCTTCGCTCCTCTGTAACTTGACTCGCATGATCCATTCCGGGCTTTGCTCCCTAAGTCCTAAAGCTCTCAGTCTTTAGATTGTTAGTGTCTGATAGTTTTTACCAGCTCGACCTTGGCTGAGGAACGTGGAGCTCGTTGTATTCTTGCGCGGCGCCGTAAGCGTCGAATGCCTGCCACACCCATCCACCGAGGAAAAATATCCCAAATAGCGCCATGCCCACGTATCCAACGAGTATGATCGATAGTATCACGCTGAGCCAGAAAAGTCCGCCGACAAAAAGTCCGATGAAAAACAGACCAATGCCGCGCGCAAACTTGCCCGCATAAATGTGTCCAATTCCCCAGAGCGCAAAGATTCCAAAGATTAACGCAAGTCCTAACGCAATCCACGGCCTTTTACCAACGCGGTAGGTAGTCGTCGCTCCAACCGTGTCGTAAGGCTGCCGAGAGGAAAAGCTGCTGTGCTTCATCAGGGCAGCGCCGCAGGACTGACAGTAGGCAAGGTTTGGCTCGACCATCCGCCCGCACCGGGGACAGAATTCCATGTTTATGTTAGAAGCGCGCTTTCAGATATTTTAGGATCCTCATGAAACGAGTTCAAATCGCCAACGAAAACGGAATAAGTGAATCTGGCACAGTCCACCCTAAGATCACGGCTTACACGGAGTCATATCTTCCGCATAGATTGCTGGTGCTACCAAAGATCGAATAGTTGCATCAACGTGCCTCGAGATCGCCCTTCATCTTGGGTGCGGCGAGGATTCCGTGGAATGCCAAGCTTGCGAGCTTTATTGTTACAAATGAGATAGCAAAGACGGCAGCGAAAACGACTATTATTCCGAAGGCTTCAATGCCCAACTGGTGAAGCGCGGCAACGCCTCCACCAAAAAGCAGCCCATCCGGCACGGTAGGATTTCCTGATGCTGTAGCATAAACCGCCTGCGAGAAAAAGCCGATCATAACCACTCCGAATAGTCCGCCGGTCAAATGTCCCGGAAGTAGACCTATGGGATCAGTGAACCACTTTCTTTTCCCAAACCACACTTCCGCCCCAAAAAAAAGCGGTCCCGAAATTATTCCAAGAAGTATTGCGCTCGCTGGACTGACAAATCCCGCGACAGGCGTGATCACAATTAGCCCCATCAATACGCCATTGCCCATATAGATTAGTCCCGGGTTTTGTCTTCTCTTCCAGTAAACGGTGAGCATCAGCGAAAGAAAGCTCGCTGCGGCGCAGAGAAATGTAGTCAGCGCAACCGCAATGGTAGAGGAATTAAACGCGAGTACGCTTCCGGGATTGAAGCCAAACCAGCCGAACCAGAGGAGGACGATTGCGAGCGTGAGCCAGCTAGGGACGATGTTAATCGGAACCTGGATACTTTTCTTCAAGCCCGCCCTTTTTTCCTCCAACCACAGCTGCACAAGTATCGCAAGACCCGCGGCTCCCGCGGCGCCGTGGACAACGAGTCCTCCAGCGAAATCCCTCATTCCCAAAAGGTACAGCCAACCAGTGGGATTCCAGATCCAGGCGGCAGGCAGATTCCATATTATCAGAAAATACACAACCGCGAATAGAGCGAATGCTTCAAGTTTTACCTTCTTTAGGACGACAATTCCCACCAGAGCAAGCGTCACCGTGGCAAAAGCAGTTTCGAAGAAAAAGTACGTCCCGAGCGAGAGACCAGTTCCGAAATACTGCACGGTCATCGACCAGAACACGCCAGTCGCGTTGGACGCGCCACCGAGCAAAAATCCCGGAGAATATAGAGGAGATCCGATAATGCCACCGAGTACAGTCGGGGCGAAGGCGGTGTTGAATCCAATGATTGCCATCACCAAAAATCCGATTCCGGTAATGAGCATAACCTTCAGGAGGCTTGTGTGCGAGTACTCCTCTCCCAGCTCTCCGAATTCCAAAAGACCAACCGATCCAGTCATAGTAAAGACCAAAAGTGCGGCGATCAGGACGAACAGATTGTTTGCAAGGAAATCTGCCAAATAGAAAGACACTCGATAAAATTGTCTCCTTATTGCCTAAGAAATCACGGATAAAAATAGATCTAAAAACCGTCAATCAAACCCGTAACAAGACATTTAGGCGTGACAAATGTAAGCGGGCCCAGGCCAAAAAAGTGTGACATTAACTACCAGGTAGCCTTCTTTTGATGCATTTACGAGTAATCCTAACTACAGCTAAACTGCCGGCACTACTACTGGCTTTCCTCTCATTAGCGACGGAAAGATTGCGGAAGCATTGATTGCGGCAAGGATAATTAGAGCGATCCGGAATCCGACGAGAAATTCGGATCTTGCCAGCGCTAGCATTGAAGGCTGAATAGTTCCCTGAATGAGTGGCGAGAGAAGAGCATAAGAAATGCCGGAAGTCAGGAACAGTACTGAAATGCCGTAACTCGCGGTAATTCCGATGTTGAACATTGTCTGCCGAAAGCCCGATGCGATGCCAATCCGGTTCGTCGGAACTCCACTAACGATAGCTCGAGTATTCGTCGGGTTGAAGATTCCGTTCCCCGCGCCGACAAAGGCGATAACGATAGCAAGGAATGCGTATCCGGTAGTTTCACCGAATGCTACCATTGCAAGAATGCTGACAGTACCAATCGCAAGTCCAATCGTAGCGAGGATCTGCGGAGAGTATTTGTCAGAGAGTCTTCCTCCCCAGAGCGAGAAAACGAGGTATGTTGCATCCAGCGGGAGTATTGAGAGTCCTGCCTGCAGCGGCGAATATCCGAGACCGACCTGAAAGTAAAAAGCAAGAAGGACAATAATTGTGTTCAAGACTATAGAATTCAGAAGCTGAGCGATCCCGCCCATGGCAAAGGATCTGATCTTGAACAACCTGAGATCCAGCAGCGGATTTGCGACCCTCGATTCTACCTCAGCAAAACCGGCGATGAATACGAGACCGCCAAACAGGAGAGCGAAGCCAAGGTTGATCGAACCCGTGCCGTAACTCAGGTAGGTAATGCCTAGGAGTACCGAGGTCAGCCCGATGGAAAATAATCCAAAACCAGCCCAGTCCATCTGCTTTGAGGGATCGAGGACGGAAATCTCCTTGAGCCTCTTGTACGCCCAGACGGTCCCGAATATTCCAATCGGGATGTTGATGTAAAATAGACCACGCCAGTCGACGATTGAAAGCACTATGCCGGAAAGCGTGAGACCAGCGACATTGCCCAGCCGGATGGCCGTCTGGTTGATGCCGAGCATCGTGCCGAGCTCGCTTTTCGGACTTGCATCGACGACGATCGCGTAGCTGTTGGTGATCAAGAACGCAAAGCCAATTCCCTGGATTACCCTGAAGCCGATGAGCTGGAATGAGTCTTGGGCTAGTGAGCATAGTGCAGAGCCGACCGTGAAGATGACAAAGCCCAGGTTGTACAGTTTTACCCTGCCAAATTGATCTGAAATTCTTCCAACCAGAAGAAGGCCGACGGTTCCCGCGAGCAGATAGGACTGACCAATCCAGACTACTTCCTCCGCACTTGCATGGAGCTGGTGAGCAACCGTTGGAAGTCCAACGACTAGAATTCGACCGTCAAGTCCGGCCATGAAGGTACCAATAATCGTGACTGTTAGTGCGGTCCACTTGTACTGCAAAGATTCGGGCGGTTTGCAATTTTTACTCGAGCTCTATAACAGCTTCATCAAGGAGGAAGATATCCAACGGGGCATGTTCCAAGTTGAATAGAAGGAGCTACGGACATGGGATTGATTGCGAATACGGAAACGTTTGTTTCTCCGGTAATTGCATAAAGAAGCTGACTGTGTGAAGCGAAAGCTTGGCCAGGGTCAGGTCTCAACCTTCACGTTTTACCCGAGAACCACATTTCCCCCGGACATCTTGTCCGGTGAAGTTTACAACTACGGAGTCAATTTCTCGAACGGAGATTCGATATCGGGTTCGCTGATTGCGCAGTGAGCAAGTTACTGTAATCAAAGAAAACCCAGAATAATGCTTTTGTTCCGGTCGAACATTAAATCCTAACACCCTTCATTACGGAGTTACATCGTTGACCAAGACAATTTCTATTAGAGATCAGGATTACAAGAGTCTAATCGCCGTTAAAAGGGATAATGAAAGTTTCAGCGAGCTTTTGGAGAGGCTTATGAAACATCAGACACCGTCGGAGATTCTGAAGTCTCTGAGAGGAACGTGGGAATTGTCGAGGGAGGAAAAGAGGGAATTCTTCGCCGATGTCAATTCGCGTTGGTAAAAACTAAGATCTTGATTGGAATAGCTTTACGAGGTAAATCAAGAAGGCACAGTCCTTCCATTTATCAAAAGGGGTTAGCCTGATCTCTCATCGAAACCCTTTAACCAAAGTCCCTTAACCTACATTTCCGTACCATAATTTGACCGCAAAGGCATTCCTTCTGATAAGTGCCGAGATTGGGAGAGAAAGAGACGTAGCCAGCGAGCTGCATTCGATCCAAAACGTAAAGGAAGTTCATGTGACCTATGGGGTCTACGATGTGATCGCGAAGGTCGAGGCAGATAGCCCGGAGAAGCTAAAAGAGACGATAACTAACAGGATCAGGTCCCTGGAACACATCAAGTCGACCCTTACCATGGTCGTCGTTGAAGAGTAGCAGTCCGGCTTACTCTTCTTAGCAGATGCATCTTTTCTGAGTCCTGTCATTCCTCGTTGAGTACTGGCCAGAAGCTAAAGGTCCAGTGTCCAACTTCGGGAAATACAAAGTCGTGATGGAACCCAAAAAAGTTAAACTCTTTTCGATTTTCATGGCTCCCGGAACTCTTTGTTTGAGGTTGGAAAATGGCGCTGATCGCTGGCGTCCCGAAGGAGAGCGCCACAGGCGAAAAACGCGTCTCGATCACGCCTGATGCGATCTCCAAGCTCAAGGACTTTACAGTTTTAATTGAGCACTCTGCCGGCGAGGCTGCAAATATACCTGACTCTGCGTACACCGAAAAAGGGGCAACGATTGCGCCCGATTCTGCTTCTCTGTATTCACAGGCTGACATTATCTTCAAGGTGCAGCCGCCGACACCGGCAGAAGCTGGTCAGCTCAAGGAAGGTTCAACTGTAATTTCGTTTCTTTATCCCGTGGCAAATCTCGAAACCGTTCGAAAACTGGTCGAGCGGAAAGTTACTTCGTTTGCGATGGAGCTAATTCCTCGAATCAGCCGCGCGCAATCCATGGACGCACTTTCCTCGCAGGCAAACGTTTCCGGATACAAAGCGGTTCTGATTGCTGCCGATTCACTGCCCAAGCTCTTTCCAATGATGATGACCGCCGCGGGCACAATCTCGCCGGCCAGGGTCTTCGTTTTGGGAGCAGGAGTTGCAGGTCTGCAAGCGATTGCAACCGCGCGCCGCCTGGGAGCCGTCGTCGAAGCTTACGACGTTCGTCCTATCGTCAAAGAGCAGATCATGAGTCTCGGGGCAAAGTTTGTCGAAGTTGCCGTCGAGGCAAAAGATGCACAGACGGCAGGTGGCTATGCAAAGGCCCAGTCCGATGATTTCTACAAAAAGCAGCAGGAGCTTCTCGCCGACCATGCAAGGATGTCAGACGTGATAGTTACCACCGCGCTGGTTCCGGGTCAAAAGGCCCCGATATTGGTGTCCGAGGACGCGGTAAAGGGAATGCGAGCGGGTTCTGTAATTGTTGATCTTGCTGCGGAAGCAGGCGGAAACTGCGCTCTAACTGATCCGGGCAAGACCGTAGTGAAATACGGCGTGACAATCCACGGTCCTTTCAACGTGCCTTCCACGATGGCGCCGCAGGCAAGCCAGCTGTATGCGCGCAACATCACCTCTTTTGTTTCTGCCATATTCAAACAGGGTGTGATAAGCATCGACACAAAAGATGATTTGATCCGTGGTTCGCTAGTAATCAACAAAGGCGAGGTAGTGCACGAAGCGACCAAGAACGCACTTGCAAAGGTGGGAGGCGCGTAGAATATGGCAACCGACGCAGCTCAAGCAGATCTTGCTGTTAACCTATTGATTTTCATCCTTGCCACGTTTCTCGGCATCGAGTTGATCAGGCACGTCTCCAGGCTTCTCCACACGCCGCTGATGGCGCTGACAAACGCGATCTCTTCAGTTTCGATTGTCGCCGGTTTGATCGTGCTCTCCGAGCCTAAGAACGATTTCGTCTTGATCCTTGTCACAGTTGCAATCACACTCGCTGCGACGAACATTGTCAGCGGTTTCATGATCACTGGAAGGATCCTACGCATGTTCCGGCGCCGGGATCCGAATGAAGGAAAAAAGAAAGAACAACAGAAAGGTGCGGAGACAACGCCTAAATGAACGACGTACTCGTATCGTATCTCTACGTTATTTCGGTTATTCTCTTTGTACTTTCGCTCCGTTGGATGAGCGAGGTCAAGACAGCCCAGAGGGGAAACTGGGCAGCCGCGTCCGGTCTTGCTATCGCGATCATCGGGACACTGCTCGCGTACTACATACAAAGGGTCGATCTTCTCGCGGCGGGTTTTGTAATCGGCGCGTTGATTGGATCGCCGATCGCGCTCAGGTTACCCATGACAGCCGTGCCTCAGAGGACGGCAATGTCTCACGCTTTTGGTTCGATGGCCGTCGCGCTGATTGGAGCCTCCGAATACTACAACCGTGGCGCGAGCATTGATGCTTTCACGCTATCTGTACTTTCCGCAGAAATGATTCTCGGATTTCTGACTTTCACCGGAAGCATCATCGCATTTGCAAAACTGCAGGGATTGATTCCCGGAAACCCGCTGATATATCCGGGCAGAGTTTACATCAGCCTATCCACGCTTGCGATTGCGATCGTGCTGGGTATCTACTTTGTCCTAAATCCGGGCGACTCGATAATCCTACCGATCATGGCAGGGTTTGCAATGTTGTTTGGGTTTCTACTGGTTATGGCGATCGGCGGAGCGGACATGCCGACGGTGATTGCAATTTTGAACGCTTACGCCGGACTTTCTGCAGCCGGTCTCGGGTTTGTCCTCGACAACAAGGTCCTCATTGTCGCGGGTTCGCTCGACGGTTCTTCGGGGTTCATCCTCGCAGTCATCATGAGCCAGGCGATGAATCGCTCGTTCTTGAACGTGCTATTCGGTGGAGTCGGCGCAAAGATCGCGAAGAGTGATGAACCGAAGGGTGGTCAGGGGGCACGGCAGGTAACCGGCTTTACCGTCGAAGACGTTGCAACGATTCTTGACAACGCGAGAACTGTCATATTCGTTCCTGGATATGGATTGGCGGTCTCGCAGGCGCAGCACGTTGTGAAGGAACTTGCAGACGTGATGCAATCGCGCGACATTGACGTAAAGTACGCGATCCATCCGGTCGCGGGAAGGATGCCGGGGCACATGAATGTGCTGCTCGCGGAAGCGCAAGTACCCTATGACGAGCTATGGGAGATGGACAAGGTCAATCCACTTTTCCCTGAGACGGACGTTGCAATTGTAGTTGGAGCAAACGACGTTACAAACCCTGCTGCGCGAACAAAGGCGGATTCGCCGCTCTACGGCATGCCGATCTTGGATGTGGACAAGGCTAAGACGGTCGTATTCATCAAGCGCTCGATGAATCCGGGCTTTTCAGGAATGGACAACGAGCTGTTTTACCTGCCGAACACCATGATGGTTTTCGGGGACGCAAAGAGAGTGCTTACTGACCTTCTAGCTGCGTTGAAAAAGAGCTAGTCCCGGGCTTTTCTCGCACGTCTCTATGATTTGTAATGGCTTCGCACCAAGTTAACAAGCTGATTCCCTTTTGTGTGAAAGTCGAAATGCGATAAGAAAACCTGTGATTATTAAAACTAAACCAATTACCATGATTACACCATTGTTTCTTCTGTACCCAATTAGAGAGAAAACAAATCCCATAACCATCAAGACTATACTAAGAGTAGCAAGAAGATATGATTCTGAGAAATTCGGTCTGTACATTTAGTTCTCTTTTCGACTTTTTTAACTCTCTGAAGTAAGTTCTTTCTGTTAACTCCCGTCAGCTTTTGAGGTCTCAGTCTCAGAATTTGTTTTTCTCTTTTCATCGTTGATTCTTGAGTTTCGGATGATCTTCAATTCCCAATAAACAAGAGGTATTACGATAGCAGCGATAACGAGTAAAGTTACCCCTGCTTGAAAACAGTAAGAAGCATCCGAGGCACAGTCATCATTAGTTGGGTTAAGCTGTAAAAGCAAGAAAATCGGATCCATTCCTACGTCTTTCTGAATTTTTAGAAAGTTAAATTCTAAGTGGTTTGAAAATCCAGAGGCCGGCAACTATGCATTCTCTCTTTCCTCTCTCCCATTGGGTTTGGGCTTACTAGTAAATCCACTCGGTTTTTGGTATTTCATACTGCAGACTGTTCATAACCTTCTCTTCTTCCCTCGCGGTCTGCTTACCTAGATAGTGCCTAATTCCAAATCGAAGCATTGCAAGAAGAATGTAGACGGCGTCCTCTCCCATAGGAGTAAGAAAATAGCGCGGACCCTCGCTGTTTATTGTCTTCTTGACTAGTCCCTCGCTCGCCATTTGCTCCAGTCTCCTTGACAGTACCCGCGGCGTCAATCCGGGGTTGTTTGCAAGTATCTGTCCGAACCTTTGGAGTTTCAAGAAGGCGATATCACGTACTATCAAAAGGGTCCACTTCTTGCCGAACAATTTCAATGTGGCACGGATTGGATCTGCCTGATATTCGAGCTGCGGAGATATCTTTGGCAATCTGGTTTGATTTTCACGCATGCTCGATTTAAATAGTATCCAAAGGATATCGCCTGTGAATTGTCCTCTGAAGAGAACGATCCTGGGCGCATAACGAGAATGGCTGGAATGATCGCACACACTGAGCTAGCAAGTACAAATCCATCAGAGACCCGCGAATTTCTTTCAAGTGTCTTTGGTTGGGAATTTCAAAGCGCCGATTCTCCTAAGAATGAAATATTCTCATATCGAACTCCCGCCGGAGTTCAGGGCAGCGTCAGGAAAACTGCTCCGCAAGAACCCGCAAGCAGTTTGAACTATGTTCTCGTCAATGATATTCAAAAGGCCGAGGAAAAGGTTAGAGCATTCGGTGGCGAGATTATTCTCCCACGGGTTGATGTACCTAAGATGGGTAGCTTTTTCTGGTTCAAGGTTCCAGGCGGACCTATCCTTGCGTGCTGGCAAGATTCACCGAAAGCTTAGACAGTAATTGTACCCTAATTCCAATGTCAAATTAGGAAGATTACGCAATCAAGTATAATGACCAGTACTATTAATTGAAAATTTCTTGAGTTAACTACTATCCGATCTGTCCCTAGCCTAGTTATATACTATCCAAAGGATACTATTGTTTGAGGTTTTTCAAATGGTACAATCTGCAAAGGATATTGTTCTAGCCTACCAAAGGGCACTAGGAAATCAGGACTATACCACTGCGCGGACGTATTTGCGCGACGATCTCTCGTTCCGCGGTCCACTGGCATCGCACGACAAACCCGAAGGTTTGCTCAAGGATCTCGAGCAGTTGCACCACATTGTAAAAGGTGTTGATATGAAAAAAGTGTTTGTGGATGGGGACGATGTCTGCCTACTCTACGACTTGATAACGACCAACCCGCCAGTGACTTCGTTCACATGTGAATGGTACCACGTTAATGATGGCAAAATCGCTTCGATCAGAGTAACATTTGATGCTAGACCG
This sequence comes from Nitrososphaerota archaeon, assembly GCA_013288145.1. The sequence continues at coordinate 14,393 of JABDCJ010000030.1, forward strand.
TACGCTGCAATGTTCGAAAAGAGAGCCGCTGGAAACTAACTCTTTATACACCAAGTCCATCGCGAACGTTCTACCATTGCCGTTCTGCCCCTACTGCGATTTCCAGATCCCGCTTTCCGATGCAAAGTTCTGTCCGAACTGTGGAAAAGCTATCGCGCCGGCAACAATGATGAGTCGAACCGTCGTACATCCAGCAATGCAGTTGACGGGTGAATCGCCTCTTCCTCTCAACGAAGAACCGGGAGGACGTTGGCTACTACATCCAGGCGAACAAATTGCGTGGGAGAAGGATTTCAAGGAGGGACTCATCCACAGGCATGTCGAAAAAGCCTATGTCATTACAAACCAGCGAGTAGTCGCGATTGACATTGTGAATCGCGCAGTCATAGTGTCTCTGCCATTGCGAGACACCGAACTTGTTGTGATGGATCGGCACTCGAGCTCAAGTTCAACCGGGGTTGGGTCGTACCGTGGTGGTATGGGAACAAGCTTTCGAACCGGCACATCTAGAAGCATAGGGTCGCTGGTCTTCATAGAAAATGGAGTTGAAAGGATCCGATTGATCGGGCTGGGAGACCCTGATGGGGTGAAGAATCTCTTCACGTCATTGAAAAGATCAGCACCTTAGCAAGAATCGAGCTTACGGTTTATCATAAGAAAATGCTTAGAAATCAAGCCACTTTCTCGACCGCTACTGGCTTCGACCTTTTTAGAGTCCTTCTGAATATTGGTATCCGCTTCAGTACTCCAAGAATTTCAAGAATGCTGAATAGGTACACAATGCTTGAAGCCACTCCAAACAGTCCAACAATCAACAGTGGCGAGTTGTAAAACGCGTCGACTTTGAGTTGTTCTATGATTGCCGCAGGACCGAGGTAAACGTCATACACGAACAAGGGTGAAATGAAATACAAAATGTTGTAAGAAAGAGCGATGTATACCATCGGCAGTGCGGAATAAATTATGGCCTGGAATTTCTTTCCGAGCAACAAAAAGAGGGGAACTAGCCACAAAAAGTACTGCGGGTTTACGTAGTTGTAAGACAGGAATACCACTAGGAGCATGATGAGCAGGTAGCTCTCAATGGAACCCTGTCGCCTGTATGCAAGTACTGTCACTAAAATTAGTGCTGGAAGTCCGATGTACAAAAGAAGCGGAATCGGCGGGAAATGCAGTCCAACAAGGACCTGCTGCCAGGTAAGTCCATTAATTACAAACTCGCCGGCGAAAGTCGGCACCCCTCGCGCGTAAGCAAACACGAACAGTGATTGAACTAGATTACCGTATGCGGCGTAAATCGCTAGGCTGACGAGGATTGGGGGAGCGAGCCAGATGAGCTCACGAAGAGCTGGCAGGATTCCGACTTTTCTGAACCTCAAGACGAGTAGTATGGGGATTACGAGGGCAGGCCAGACTTTGGTTGCGGCGCCAAGACCCGCCATCAAATAGGCAGGACCAAATTTTTCCTTTTTCGCAAGATAAATCGAAGCAACGGCAAACGCGGTTGCGATCGGATCGATCTGACCCCAAGCCGCCGTGATGAATATTACGAATGGGTTGGCGAGCCAGAATGTTAGGGCAGCCCGGCTCCCAATTGATTTTGAAAGGATACTGTATATCGCAAACGTGGAGGCTATCATCGGGATCTTGAGCAACATGACTAAAACCGGCAGGCTCTTTGGCACGAATGCCTCCCACACTTCGTAAATCGCAGTGTAAAATCCCGGAAACGTAATCGCGGTATTGCTCGGGATAGCAACTCCCGTGAGTCCGGAGTAAATCAGATAGCTCAGCGAGCTGTATGGCACATACAGCGGCGGATATGCCCACTTTAGCGGAAACGGAAAGAGCGCCGGATTTCCTGGAAAGAATGGGCTGACTCCGTCTAGGAGCCTGATACCAGAGGAGTAAAGAAAATACACGTCATACCGTTGACCCGTGAATGGCGCGAGACCCAGGTACGTTGCACCTGCGAGTATTAGGAATAGCTTTCTTGGGAGGACTCGACTGAGGAGGATCAACATTGCGGATGCAGCCGCGATTACAATCCACATCGTACTGTCCTGAAAGACGCCTTCATTGCCGCTCTGCACAACATTCAATGTCGTGGCATTAGAGTCGCATCCTTGAGGTACAGCCTCAGCCCTTAGAAGGTTGTTTCCATAATGTGCCCAGCTCGAAAATACGGCAATGTAAACAAAATTGTATTGATTTACATTTCCAGAAATAGTCGATAACTTTGGCCAGTTTGATCCGTTATAGTACTGCAATTGAAAGCTAGAGTTCACCAAATCCTGCGAGTACGTTACGCTCACCACTTCTGCAATTCCGGCGCCGGTCGAGGGAAGCGATGGGTAGTACAAAGTTGGAGGTTGAAGGGTAATCGAAATGGAACAGGGATTTTGTTGCTGCGATACTGCACTCGAAGGAAGCGAGCAAAAAGACAAGATTAACAGTACCGCGTAAGCTGAGAGAATGAGGGATTTTTTCAGGGTCATTGCGGTACTTCTAGGTTGAGGATGATTTAGGAGGAGATTTTATCTTTTTGATCTTCGCCCGAAAGCCCAATGCTGTCCACAGGCACGGATCTTCTCTATCCGCATTACTACTGTGGTAGTAAAAAGGATTCTCCAAATTTGGCTATTTGATTAAGAGACTATCCCACAGAAACCTGAGACTTTTTTGCCAGAAACTGAGAGCTGAGCTTTCGAGATGGTTTTACTTCGTTGTGCGTCCCAGCTCCAGCTCGAGTCCCCAAGGGAAGGATACTATTCGCAATTTGATTAGCCCTCTTGTAATTAGTTCTCTTATGTCGTCGACCCGGTCGGCAAATTCTGAGACTGGTACCAAATCTTTCCTTGAAGTGACTAGCAACAATAGGTCTTCCTGCGATCTGGTAAGGGAGTACCTTTCGAGTGAATTCATTATCAAGAGTAAGTGACGTACCTTCCGGCGAATGAGGTTACTGCCGTCGTAGGTCGGTTATCTACGATAATTCAATGGGAAAGCTATGAGGCAATTTTCTCCTGCTGTCGGTTCTTCTTCCCTTCAGGATCGCTAGGATTAGTTTGAAAGTGAGTATTTTGTCAACAGAGAACGGCACAAAACCAAGTGTAAAGGCTGTCAGTAGAATGATGGAGAAGTGAGAAAATTGGAAAACATTCGGATTGGTCGAAAGGCAGTAAGAGTCTATTTGGAGACGCGGAAAGTAGCAGTGAACTCGTTCAAAATGGAAAGAACGGATCTCTCAGTTTTAGGTCAGACAAAAATATCGAAGAGGATTGTGGTATTCGAAGATCGGTTGGACGAAAACCAAAAGGCGATGTTTGCCTATGCGCGGGATCTCGCAACGTCAGCCGGGTTGCCATTCGAAGTCGTTGATGTGGTAAAGCTGAATATTTTGCAAAAGTTGGCTATGATACTCTCCAGAAACTTTCTCGAGACTCCTGCGGTTGTTTTTCCGGAATCGGCCTTCCATTGCATCATGAAGTGATGAGCGTGCAACTCTGCAAAGGCCAAATGACATCCGATGAAAAAAAGTTGTTAGACTAAAGTTAGGGCGATATCGCTCATGTACCTATAGAAAACAATTGCAGTGTGCTTTTACCAAAAAGAAAACTTGACAATGAATACAGAATAATTTCACAAAAACATGCAATGACGGTAGAACAATCTTCTAGTCGGAAATCTATTCCGGTCAATCCATTTATTAAAGAAAATTTACGAAATCGCAAAGACTGCCAGCCGGAGCGGGGGATCGTATGGTATGCAGGGAGACCCTGTGGCGACCCAAACCGTTGGATGCATCAGATATTCTTGTGGATCAGTGAAACAAAGGTCCCTTTGACTGTCTCCGGTTGGCAGTTCTTTTATGTTACGCTCTGGGAATAGCCCCTAGGAACGCTCCGTTTTAAGGATCTAGGACATGCCTATTTAATGCAAAGTGGTTTTTGCGCCTTAATGATGAACAAACTAGTCGCCAATTAGCATTCTTCATCTTTCGTCTTCAAATTAGAAGAATCCTAGGTTCTGTTAAATCTCCCGTGGAAACAGCTTTGAGCTTATCGCAGACCCAATTCTGAAACTCTATTGCGTCGATCTCGATCATTTTCTTGATTTCTTTAACCGAACGTGGCCGGAAAGATCTCGAATGCAGGATGACGCAGAGCCTCCCTCATGAAATCTTCGTCCGTAGAATTTGGGCCCAGCTGATATCCCATGGAGAGAGCCGAACGCATCATTCTGGATTGGAGGTAGTGCCCTAAAACAGATTTGAATATGGGCAACGCTTGCTCTGGAGAAAGTTGTTTTGCTGTAACAGCGTAACGGTGGCTCCCCTTTCCCACTTTCGCAGTTCCTGCGGACCTCAAGTTCTTTACCCAATTGACATCGCCAAACGTACCGAGCAGGAAGCTGCGATCGTCCATTTTCATCAACGCGACCGGAGTAGTTCGCAGTTTGCCACTTTTTCTCCCCTGGCCTGTAAGAAGAGTAGCGGGCCCCATGGGAATGCCCAGTCTTAGAATCCCCTTGATCAGGGGATTCATGACCGGGACAAACCGCGGTACTTTCAAAGGATGTGAAATTTCGCGGTTCAACTGTGTCTCTACTCGATTTTTGGCATCAGAGAAGGGGAAAGCTGTCTCAGGATGCTCCCGGTGTCCGAGATTCTCAAATGTTCCACGATCTTTCCATCGCGGACGCGATCTACGTGGACGACCATGACGTTAACTTTCTTTCCGGTCGGTGGAATTCCCTGAAAGGTTCCGGTGTGGGTGCCCTGAAATGTGCCGATAGTGACCACCTTGTCTCTTTCCACGATTGTTTGTTCGTTGACGTAGCGACCATCGCCGAAAGCGCCCGTAAACTGTTCCAGGGATTTCACGAAGCTATCTTGATCGAAGGTGACTCCCGGGGCACGTCCCGCAAAGTCCTTTGCCACGAGATCGCCTCGAACCTTGGTCGTGGCTTCTTCGTAAAAACCCTCGATGAGCTCGGCGTTGAACTTCTCTACACTGTTTCTTCCATTCTGTTCAATTACATTGAATTGCATGAAGTATCGAAACGAGAGAGTCGCTAATAGGAGCTCGTTAGGGGTTGCCTTCAATTTAGGGAAATCTTAATCCCATGAGCTTAACGAGGAATCTTGCGAAATGGACGAAACCGACTTTCGAATCCTGGCGGCGTTGTACAACAACGGCAGACAGAGCTACTCTGTGCTAAGTCGCAGTGTCTCACTGTCCATTCCTTCAGTTCGGGATCGCATTGAAAAGCTGAAAGATCAGGGCATATTGTCAGGCTTCGTACTAAACTTAGATCCGGGCATCTTTGGTCGGACCGAGGTGCTTCTTTTCTTCAATGGCGACTGGAGCAGAAAGGATGCAGAGAAAATTCTGAAAGTGCCAGGTGTGGTTCGGGTGGCACTTAAGATCGGTGGCGGGATGAGTATTCAGCTCTGGGCACGGGATCCCCAGGACGAGGCAATACAAATCGAGTCAACGCTTGGAGTTTCCTCTTCATGGCGAGTTTCGCGGGACCGTAAGGAGAGAGGGTCTGTGTCTTTGATGGAGTTCCAGCTGATAGAGGCACTCGTCAACGAACCCAAAAGATCACTCGATAACTTGATTCGAGTTACAGGACTCAGTCCTAAGACAATCCGCAAGCATCTAGGATCTCTAACAGATCGGGAGATCATCTCCGTTAGACCAAAGCTGGGTGCTCTGACCGGTTCCGGCGAACTCGTCTTTCAGCTTCTCGTTTTTGGGAATGTTGGAATGGATGAGATCCGATCAATAATCAGTGATTCAGTGCTTATCGTCAATCAGCCTCCCGCAAAGTATCTTCTCTGCCGGGGAAGCGACCTAAATGACGTGACCTCAAAGACCGGAGCCATTCAAAGATTGCCCGGAGTGAAATCGGTAGAGATTACGTTGAACCGAGAGTTGCTGTACAATTTGGATTTCATTCACAAGCTGGTTCAAGAAGAAATCGCAAAACGAATGCGTTAATGTGATGGCCCGTGAGCCAGCTGCGGCGCAGGAAGACTCGAATTTTCGAAAGACGGGTCGATACAAATCTACCGAATCAACGGGAAATTGGTTTGGGACTTCTAGACAATCGCCACAATAGATGTTATTCGACTGAAAGCAAAGCGAGGCTGCCATTGAAGGGTTCTGCGATAAATGCTACGATTTTGATCGGATAATCCGCCAGTTTGAAACTTCAGAATAAGTTCTGATCCCAGAATCGTCTTTCATGTTTAGTCGCTTCGTAGAATTTGTCCAGGACCTTCTTTTCATGTTTTCTGGACGCGTTCACCGTCCCTCTCGACAGTATCTGCAGCGTGTTCTGGGCAGACTCTGTGAATACTCGCCGCTGATAGAGGTTGAATGAAATGTATGATTCCGGTACATTGTAGTATTTTTTGAGTGCAATACGAATTTTCTTTCCGATGGTTCGATAGCTGAAATTGCACGGATAAATTGCAGCCACGATTTCTGCAGGCGAGCATTTAGAGCAAGTGTCGAAAAGAAAATCTGTATAGGCGACTGTCCCAGGTAATGTGGGCAATTTTTTAATTGTGGAATTCCTGATTCCAAAACGGGTCATGAGTTTCCACACTCTTGGAAACTCGACGTCCAAGGTAATTTTGAGGTGTACGCCGAATACCTTCATTGCGAATAGATCCTCTGACCGCGCGGTCGCCATCGCCATCGCACGGGCGAGCCCGCCGAGATAGTGGTAATCCTGAACCAGGTACCCAGCGAAATTTTTCCTCGGTAGCCGGCCGTCAAAAAGGTCTAGCAAAAATGGACTGTTGAAGAGCTCCTTCTCCCAGACCTTCTCGCTGAGCTTTTCCAGCCTTGCTAGATAGTCCTCCTCAGGAGCTCCCGAACTACTCTGTGTTTCTTGCAAGCTTTTCTGCAAATTGTCTCTCAACTTGAATAAGGCAGCCGGATCAGATTACACGCTACTTTCGCATGAAACCTATAGAATTTTAATATATGCGGATTTGCGAGTGCGGGTTTAAGGGTATATCACTTTGTTGAAGAAACAAATGAGTGAGACTGGCGGCATTCAGAGAATCGTTCTTGCGGTCATTGTAATTATTATAATAGTCATCGGGGCCGCAGCTTTGGTTTTGAGCCGCGGGACTACTTCAACAAGTACAACGACGAGTTCTTCGCAAAGTTCATCGAGTAGCACTAGCTCTTCAATCACGAGTAGCAGTTCTGCCCCGACAAGCAGCTCTTCGTCGTCCTCCTCACAGAGCAGCTCGTCTTCCTCGACGAGTACATCAACCACCTCGAATCAGGTAACAAGTAGCTCGACTTCATCGACGTCGTCTACCGCAACTCAAAATCACACACTCACCGTAGAAGACTCTGCCTGGCCAAATGTGGGCGTGTCTACAATAAACGCGTATGGGAATTATCCGGTCTGGACAGAAGGTTCAGTCTACCAGACGCTGGTTAACTTCAACTTGAACTCCGAGCAGCGCCAGGGAATATTTCAGATCGTTCCGGATCTTGCAACGAACTGGACAGTGTCCGCAAACGCAGAGACGTACACGTTCCATCTCAGACAGGGTGTCACTTTTTCAAATGGCGATCCTTTCAATGCGTACGTTGTCTGGACGAACTTTTACCTCTACTATAATGAAGTCGGTAATTCAACGACATTCTGGTCTTATATTCCGCTCTTTAATTTTAGTTCGGTAGTTTTCGGTCCCGCAACACAGAATTTGATCAACAAGAGCGGACTTGCCTCTCCGTCCTCTCAACTTTTGTCGATGATGTCGAATTCGAGCTGGCCAGTATACGTCAACGGATCAAGTACAATCGTATTCCGGTTGATTGGTCCTTACGCTTTCTTTTTGAATTCGTTTTCGGACTTTTCAATGCAAACGGATCCAATGTTCCTCCTTGCGCACGGTGGACCTGGGACTTCTACCTCGCCGAATACTCTGTTCCAGACGCTCGCACTCCCTGGAACCGGTCCGTATGAAGTAACCAACGTCGTTACAAACGCCTACATAGAATACCAGCAATATCAAAATTATTGGGGCAAGAACCTTTCATCTTCTGACGTCGCAGCAAATCCAATAATTGATCCTGGTCACTTTTCAACTGTCATAGTCAAGTACACGCCGGACGACACTTCACGCTATATCGATCTCCTCAACGGCGCGTCGCAGATATCCGTTGTCTCGGGTTCAAATCTTCAAGGGGCTGAAAGAAATCAGCAGCTAAAGGCTCTTGCTTTCAACTCCTCTTCGCAGGTGTATATGGGCATGAACACGAAAGTCTTCCCGACAAATATCACCGATGTCAGGCTTGCCATAGTACACGGGATTAACTATACTCAGGTCATTGACCATGCAATTTACGGCCAGGGTATCCGCTACATGGGGCCGAATACTCCCATCTATGGAAAGTTTTACGACCCCGGGAATTTCGCTCCCTACGAATATAACGTGACAGAAGCCGCGGCTTTTCTCAAGGCAGCGGGCTTTGCCAACGGCTCGGGACTGCCTGCTCTAACTCTGGTGACTGATTCGTTTGGGTCGAGCTGGGAAGAACCTGCAGCCGAGGTTATCCAAGCAAACCTGGCCGTGATCGGGATAACGGTGAATATCCAGGTCATGCAAACCTTAGCATTTGAGAGCAACATCGACGCAGTGAGCTACAACGGCTCGCTTGCAAATCCGAGTGGTCATCCTGCATTAACATTCGATACTTATGCGGGTTACGCGCCGGACTTCATCTCGCCTGCAGATTTCTTCACGTCGTTTGTTTCGCAGTATTCAATTTACTCGAACTATGCAATATACGATGACCCTGCTGTCGACACTGCGATCAATCTCGTGACCCAGACAACAAACCAGACGCAGCTCCTGCAGGCATTTACGGTAGCACAGCAGCATGTCTACAACGCCGCGCCGTATGCGTGGCTATTTGTCGCGCAGCTTCCGCTGATTGACGGGACGGATGTCTACAATACCAAAGTCGTGAGCAACTTCTACATGGATCCCAATCTGTTCGGGGTAAGCGACATTCCGGTAATAAACACGGTGTCGCCCTAAAAGTTTCCAGCGAAGAATTCTTTGGAACCGGCGAGACGACGCCAGTTCTCCCATCGTCGCGTAGAGGGGGGATCTCAGAAATCAGCTGGATATCTTGAGCAAATCGCTTAAGCAAACTTCTGAGAAGGATATTGTGAATGCAGTCGGAGATCTCGCAAGGAAAGATGGAACTAAAGCCACGAGATAGTAATGAAGCGGCTCTATGGTCCGAGTTCATCATTACAAGATTTAAAAGACAAAATCGTAATCGCCTACGTCAATGACTCTTCCCTCGGACTATCTCGTTGGAGTTAACGCCCTCACAACTGAAGAGCTTCGTACTCAATTAAGAAATGAACACGAGCAGGTCTCCGGTTTTGCGGACAAATTGCGCCATGATTTCGACTACATATGGAAGAAGATCGACGAGCATCCGTTTTTGGTTGAACTAGATCAGCGAAAACTTCCTCTGGACAAGTACAAAATGTACGCCGTCCAGAACGCCTACTATATTGCAGATCACGTCCGAGCGGTTGGAAAGGCGATAAGCAAGGCTGAACCGCTCCACTACGCTTTCATTTTTGGGAGGCTGATCCAGCTAGTCCCTGGATATGGCACTCCAGTCTTTGCATTTCCAAAGATCGCAAAAGCTGTGGGCGTCACTGACAAGGATTTTGAGCAGATAATGCGCAATCCGTCTCTTGTCATGCCGGGAACTCAAGCTTACGTCGATTTCATGTACAAGATGTATGAAATTGGCACTCCCGGAATTGCAGCTGCGTCGTACGTTGCCTGTCCGTGGACTTACACGGAACGAGAGCTAGGAGGACTGGATTGCGCCAAAAGGGTCGCGGAGGGGTTGGACAAATACGGAGTATCCAAGGAGCTCATACAGGCTTACACTGATGAAGAAGGATTTTCAGACTGGCACATGAGACTTCTCCGGATTACTAAAGACATCATAAATGCAGAGGCGAACAACCCGGAAACCAGGGAGAGAATGAGGGATGCATTCCGCCGGAATAGCGAGTTTGAGCTTGGATTCTGGGAGCAGGCTTACAGATACGAAGGCAAGTTTTAGAATTCGTCATCCCTCGTTGACTCGCTCGGCAGACTTTAGGGCGTTTTCGAATATCCTTTCCTGATCGACGTTTTTTACCTCGCCATTTTCAACGAGAACTCTTCCATCCACTATTACAGTGTCCACGTTTTCGCCGTGCGCCCCGTATACAATGTTGGGAAGGACGTTGGCAAATCTGCCCCTCAATACGGGCTGGAATTTGGGTTGATCCAGATCTACCAGAATTACATCGGCTTTCTTACCGGATTCAAGCGAACCTACTTCCCGATCAAGCCCCAGCACTCCCGCTCCTTCGATCGTCGCCATGCTGAATGCCTTTTCAAAACTAGGCATTGAGGATGCATCAGCTCTCGATCCCTTCTGGAGAATTGAAGCGTACTTCATTGCATCAAACATGTCGAGATTATTCATGTACGCATCAGTGCCAACACCGATTCGCAGTCCGGCGCTGATCATATCATGCAGCCTCGCGATACCATTGCCGAGCTTTAGATTTGAGATCGGGCAGGTTGCAACTGCGGTTCCCGTTTCCTTCAAGAGTCGAATTTCTTTGTCCGAAAGCCAAACGCAGTGAGCTGCGAGGACGTCCGGTCCAAGAACGTCCAGATCAAACATCTGCTCCCCGGGTCTCTTTCCATACTTTTTCTTGCAGGTTTCAACTTCGCTGAGCGACTCGGCCAGATGAATGTGAAGTCCGGTGCGGTACTTTGTCGCAAGTTCTCTTGCTTTCGAGTAAAATTCGGGAGAGCATACAGGGATCCATTCAGCTCCAAACCATATAGCTACGCGGCCGTTCGCCGAGCCGTTTTTTGCTTTGAATGCATTTTCGTTGTCAGAAAGGGATTCCTGACCGGGAAAAAGGTCTGCAGCTTCGCTTGAGATGATCGCTCTAATTCCAATTTTTTCAGCTGCGTCAGCGCAAGCCGTGATATGCCGGTACATGTCATTTACAGTTGTAATCCCGGCTTTGATGCATTCCAGGTACGCGAGCGATGCTTCGTTATAGACGTCCTCAGGAGTCATCCTCTCGAGCATTGGATAGTAGAACTCGTCAAACGCCTTGTCCATTTCTTTTGCAAGAAGACCATCGATCCCACCACGATGCAGCGCGATCGAGTGGTAATGAGAATCTACGAGGCCAGGGAGTACAGCCTTGTGTCTTGCATTAATTTTCAGGTCACTCTTAAGATGTGAACTAGGTGAGCCCTTTCCGGTCTCGATGATCTTTTCATCTTGGATTAACAGATATCCCGGATCGAGAACTTGCTGGCTCTTATCCATAGTGAAAATAATCCCGTTTTCAATCAGGGTGGTTTCAGTCAAGAAAAATTCCCGAACCTTTGTCGGCCCAGCACTCTTTTAATTGTGATGAAAATCATTCCTCATCAAATGGCAGATCACGAGCACCGATTTGTGGTCGAATGCGAGCACTGCAAGGAGAGTTTCACTTTTGAGCTCGACACGCCCATCGCGGTCCGCTGTCAGCATTGTGACTCCGTTTTTGACGCAAGAATTCAGCTCGCAAAAAAAAGCCGGCAGAGTCCCGGCTAGTGTTCTGAAGAGATAACGAAAGTCTATTTTCTGTGCACGGGCAGCGTCTCGTAGGCAAACTTTGTGTTGTTGTATAGTCCCTGAACTGAGCTCTTGAACGCCTGCGATGCGCTCTCCTGCAGGTCCTTCGCGTTTGCGTACTTTGCCAGGATGAACGCACCGAACCTTTCATGGTAGATGTCGATGTAGGTGTGAATGTCCATGAACGTGAGGTATTGGTTCGGAATCTGGTAGTGCTTTCGCAGTCCATCGCTGATTTTCTTGTAGGCCTTTGGAATCCATCGCTCCATGAGCATTGAAGCCGCGGCAACCTCCACAAAGTGCCCCTTTGAATTTCGAGCGATGACGGCTTTGTACCAATCGAAAAGCGGCCGGTCGAAATTGCTCGGGTCGGTCAAAGGGTATACTTCTTTGACCCTGTCCATATTGTAAGCTCCGACCATGAAATCAGCGAACATTTCATTATGTCCCGTTTCTTCGAACATGTGTCTTGCGATGAGATCCCTGACCTCCTTTGCCCCTATCATGTGAGCGCGGACGTGCGCGAGTCCCTCGAACATGAATACTTCGGAAGTGCTCGCCATGAGTCGCTTGTGGTAGTGCTTTAGATCATCGAGCTCAATTTCACCTTTGTAAATCAGGGGCGAAAATTCCGGGTAGAACGGATCCGAAGAGTGATCTCGTAGGAAACCGTTATGCCAGTCAATCAGGGATTCTACGAAATCTGCGTTGGGCTGATCTTTCCAACCCTGCCAGCCGAGTGAATAAATTCCTTGGACAGGAGTATAGGCGCCGGCTATGTTGAGCTCCCTATGATTTTCAGCTAACAGGTTGTATTCCCGCGTGACCTTTCTTTCGTATTCTTCGTCAATCAGAAAGTCGAACTTGCCCGCCACAGCTCTTCCTTTGTCCCCTGTTCCAGTTAGAGACGAATTAATCTGCTTTAAGACTTGTCGATTTTTCCGAACCTGTAGTATTACACACAGGAAAAAGATATCTGCAAAAGATGATTATTTGCCAGAAACTTGTCAATTCATTTATAGACAAATCTAGTTTCTTCGCAAATATTGAACTCCAAGGCAGCGGTATTGCGTGATTTCAGCAAGCCGATTGATGTTGAAGAAGTGGAACTGCTCGAACCGGATCCAGAAGAAGTAATTGTAAAGATCGCTGCATCCGGAGTGTGCAGGACAGATCTATCAATCGCATCTGGCCATTTCGGAAACGTACCTCTTCCGCTTGTCCTCGGTCACGAAGCCGCCGGGACTGTGTACGAGGTTGGAAGTCGCGTTTCGAACCTGAGAAAGGGCGATCATGTCCTCGCAGTCTGGATTTATTCCTGCAACAATTGCGACTACTGTCTCTCCGGGCGCCCTAATCTCTGCAAGAACGGAAATACATCACTCCTTAACGCAACCATGCCGAGTGGGAAAATCAAGATCAGAGACAAGGCAGGTCGCCCCGTTCATCATGGTTCAGGTACCGCTTTGCACGCAGATTATGCAATCCTGGATCAAAGAAATCTCGTGAAAATACCGGATACTGTCCCTCTTGACGTGGCTTCCGTCGTGGGGTGTGCAGTGATGACCGGGGTTGGAGCAGCGGTAAACACGGCGCAGGTAAAGCCGGGAAGTACAGTTGCCGTGGTTGGAGTTGGCGGAGTTGGGGTAAACGTAGTTCAAGGGGCAAGAATCGCGGGAGCAGAAAAAATCATTGTCTTGGATAGGTATGACAACAAGCTCGAGTCAGCCTTCAAGTTCGGCGCCACACATTCGATCAAGACGGACGGCGATCCGAAAGCTAAGCTGCGCTCAATCGTTCTTGATGGAGTTGACTATTCTTTTGAAGCAACGGGAAATCACCTCAATATGGAACTTGCATACAGTCTGATCAAACCCGGGGGTACAACTGTAATAGTCGGCGCGGAAAGTCCCACGGCTACAATTTCCATACCCGCCTTGGATTTTGTAGGTTCCCAAAAGACGATCAAGGGAAGCTGGTATGGCTCGACCAATCCAAGGTATGACGCTGGCAGATACATCAACCTGTACGCGTCAGGGAAACTTCTTCTCGATGAATTGATTTCCGCGAAGTACGAGCCGAGTCAAATCAACGAAGTTTTTTCTGATATGGAATCAGGGAAGATTATTCGCGGCATTTTGGTACACTAGAAAAAATTACTTTTGCTCGTGGAGTTCCAGTAAAACTCCGTGGGCGACTTTTTCACTCGGATGGATCCAAATTGTCCTCTCTGAGAGAAAATCAATGGGAGTTTGGGGAAAAGTTCTGATGCCTTTCTGATTCAGTAATTTTGCGACATGGTCGATATCGGGAACTTTGAAACTAAGCGAAAACAGGCCTTCCCCACGTGCTTTGATGAATCTATCAATCGGGCTATTAGGTGCGGTGGACTCCATCATCGAAAGAAACGCCTTGCTACCACCAGCTAATTCTAGCGGCATGCGATTGAATTTCGCCTGGATGGGCTCCTTCTTCACCTCAAACTGCTGTCCCGGGCCCAGTCCAAGATCCGCGAACAACTTTACGTAAGAGCTCACAGCCTCGTCCACGTTTCGCACGGCGACGTTGATCTCAAATAATCTTAGATCCATTATTATCGCCATCTTTCGAGATTTCCCACCTTATTTAAGCTGGGAAAAAACTAGAAATGCGCCCCTTAAATCAACAGATTTTCCATGACAAAGTTACTAGTCATCGGCAGAATCCAGAAACCAATCCCAAGTGATTCGAACGTTAAACTACGGGAACTATCAGAGAGGCTCGATAATTTCGGTGACGTCTATTCACTAGCGGGTATGGAGGGATTCGCTGCGGTTCTTGATATGGACAATCTCGAAACCCTTGATTTGATTATCTTTGAGAGTGAATTTTCAAAGTTTGGCAAGATCGAAATACTTCCACTGTCAAAGTGGAATTGAACGTCAATTGGCTTCAGAGGCTTTCGAAGCTCTCAGTTCACTTCGCTTTAACTTACCGGTGATCGTCTTCGGAACTTCCTGAATTATTTCTATTTCTTTCGGAACCTTGTACGCGGCAATCCTCTGAAAAAGAAAGTCTTTCAATTCCTCTGCAACATCATCATGGTATCCAGGCTTTAGACAAACAAATGCCTTAATTCTGTTTCCAGTTCTCTCGTCGGGTACTGGAATAATGCAGGATTCGGCAATAGCCGGGTGCTCCATTATTGTTTTCTCGATTTCTTGCGGCGAGATGAGATATCCTCTGCTCTTGAACATGTCATCGCTCCTGCCACAAAACCAGAGATAGCCATCGTCGTCAAAGTACGCCATGTCTTTCGTATAGTACCAGCCATTTTTCCGGGAGGCTTTCGTAGCATCAGGCATTTGCAAGTATTCCTTGAACAGTCCTGGATCGGATTCTGAAATGACGAGGTTGCCAACTGTTCCGCGGCCGACTTCTTTTCCAAGATCATCCACCACTTTGACCTCGTGACCCGCCAGAGGCAGCCCGCAAGAACCTGGTTTTACCTTCTTGTTCTCCGGGTATCCTGTATAGATTCCAATCTCAGATTGCGCCATCGTCTCAAGCAAACCAATTTTGAACCGGCTCTGCCACTCTTCAAACTCCTTAGGGTAAAGTGGATCTCCGCCAGTGATGCACATCCTGAGAGAGCTTAGGTCGTATTTTTCTTCGGCGCCTCTCAATTTCAGCATATTCCGAAACATTGTGGTCACTGAAACAAATACGGTAACGCGATATTTTTCTAAAATCTCGAAAAACGATTCCGGCGATGTACCCGATCTGGTTGGCAAAAGTACGATGCTGGATCCGAAATAAAGCGGTGCGATAAAACCCCAGGCAAACCCGTGAAGGAAACTGATTTCCTGCGGACAGTAGACAACATCCTGGGGAGTGAGATGCATCATTTCCGAACCAACTATCCTTGCAGAGCCGAGTAGCCACCTGTGGGCGTGGACTACTCCCTTTGGCACACCCGTAGAACCCGACGTGTACATCACGAAAGCGGGATCTTCGCTATCTGTCGGGTCATCGATTAGGGCATCTTGATTTGGGCTAGCGAGAAGCTGCGAGAAATTATCTGTTCCCGCAACTTTCTCTCCGATTGAGATCAGATTCGCCGGCTTGCCGGATTCCTCTTTGATCTTTGTCAAAGGAAGGGAAATCTCAGAGGGTGTAATCCCAGTTTGCGCCCGTGAATTTTCCAGCGCATACTCTAGCTCATTTTTCATATAGAGTCTGCTGGTCATACAAGGAACTGCGCCGATTCTCATACTCGAAAGTACGGATACTGCAATCTCGGGAATATTCATTGCCCGGACAAGTACAGTATCTCCCTTCTTGACTTGAAACTGATCTTTCAGGACAGCGGCGATATCCTCTACTTTTTCAGTCAGGGCACCCCAAGATAGCGAAGATTCCCTTCGAATCGCGATATCATTCGAGATATGAGGTTGCTTCAGAATTTCCTGGGTGATATTCAGATTCCGTGGAATCATTAGATTACTTGCTTTTTCTTTTTCAACCCGAGCAGCTTTGCAACGTTCTCTCCGAGTATCAGCGCGCGATCGTCCTCCGTCATCCGGATATTATTGACCTGATCGAGGTTCCACTTGAAATGGTCGACCAAGAATTTCGGTGGCCCCTTGTGGGGATCTTGCGTGGCATAGCTTCTATTTCTGTTCCTGGGGTCAACGAAATATTCCACCGAAGCTCCCCAGTCGCTCCCGTACATGATTTTCTCCGGACCGATGTGAGGATCGAGGCATGCTCTTTCGATGAGTTCTGACCACGCTTGTGAGGTCTCAAGGTATACGTTCTCGTGCATGGCACAGACCATCTGAGCCGCTTCAGCCCACTGTTCGTACCAGCCGATCTGCACTCCCATATGCCCTACGATTATCGGGACATCGGGATACTCCAGGGCGAGATCGTCGATGTAAATAGGATTTCCCGATAGTCGCAATGGAATTTGAAACAGAAGCGGTCCAGTGTGGAAACAGATTACCTTTTTGTGTTTTGCAACAATGTCCATCACTCGCCGCAGGTTGTCGAGAGCCTCCCGGTCGAACGCTGGGTTTTCGGGATTTAGTTGCAACAGCGCTTCTCCAATCCCTTTGAAGTAAGGAGTAGCTAGCCATTTGTCGAGCTCTTCCACAATAAGCTCGATGTTGAATTTCGCCTGTTTTGCATAGACCTTTCTGGAATGATCTGCAGAAGTGCAAAAGGCGACAAATCTGTCCGGATTTTTCTTCACAATTTCCGCGATCATGTCGTTTCGCATGTTCCAAGCTGGATGGGACTGGATAACGGCCATATCGATCTTGTATCGTTCCATATCCGCCAGCAGCCTCTCGGAATTGTCGAACGGTTCTAGCTGCCAGAGAATTTTACCCAGCTTTGCGTAAGTGGGCTTTTCATTTCTCTCGCGGAAGTTTGCCGCAAATCTGAGAGCGTGGACGTGAGCATCCACAGTTAATCTAGCCAATAGTACTCACGCCTTGGGCTTCTTGTAACATCTCGGATCTCGTGAGGCCGATTTCCGTCAAAGTTCTTCGTTCACCGGCAAACGTCCCGAGAGGATAGACGGAGTACTCACCCCACCGTCCTAATGGATTCTTGTACAAGATGTCATTCAATTCGTCGTTGTTTGAAACTTCTACTATCGCGACAAAACCCTCCATTCCGACTATTGCGTAAGCTTCCGCTCGTCCTCGCTCCTTCAAAATTCTCAATTGCTCTAAACTTCCTTTAATGTTCGCACCGGGTGGAATGGGTTTTGCTACCTTTCCAATTACGAGAAATTTTTGTAAATACACTCCGGGCGATTTATCTCTCAACTTGACAATTGGTAGAGTCCGGATCCTCTCTTGCACATCATCACCGTTTCCCAGAAGGCTGTCAAGATCAGAAAGCGGATAGATCCAGTATTCCTCGTTGGGAGCCATTGGATTGTCAGAAAGTACCTTGTTGAGATCCTCGCCGGAATCTACGTCAATAATTGTCGCGTAGGATTTTGGCCCGACCATCGGGTAAACCGTCGCCTTTCTTCGAGTGACGAATTTGGTAAAGTAATCCACGCAGCCCTCAATAGGTGCTCTCTTTGGGACCGGGACTCGTGGGTGGTTTATTACAAGAAATTTCATTTCGACAATTTTGATGGATTCAAGAGCTCTCCATTTAAAGGATATTTAGGATCTGGCTAAAAGCTGAGAGAGCTTCTGATACATAGTTAACGAGTCTTGGAATCCATTTCTCGCTGCTTTGCTTCCAGAACTGAAAGCCTCTGCACCATGTCAAGGCGCTTGTCCAGATCTTCGACCCTAGAATCTACTCGCGATATGTCGGATTTCAATTCGTTTCTGAGGGAATCAATCTTGGAGGTTAGGGAATCAAAATTCGAATCGATCTTTGAATTGAGCAAAACAGAATTCGAATCGATCTTTGAAGTTAGGGAATCAAAACTTGAATCGATCTTGTTTGAGAGACGCTTGTCGAGTTCATCTATCCGCGTGTTGATGTTTTTGATCTCGCCCTTCAATTCCGCGATCTCCGGCAAGAGTATCCTCGTAACCCAGCCTGGAGCCTTCTCGGCGAGTTTAGAAGCCATTGGATTCGATTACGGTCTATTTTGGTCGATCTTTCTTATCAATCTTACACTTTTGCAAATTGCCCGCATAGTCCGAGTGCGCGAAATAATGAAATCCATGTCTGGCTTACAAGCCTGAGAAAAATGTCAGACTAGGTTACTATAGCCTCTTGTTTTATTTTTTCGAGCACTCGCTCGGGTTTCATGGGGTAGCTTAAGATCTTACCTGAATTCAAATGTAAGATTGCGTCCTCAACCGCGTTTGCGATCGCGGCAGGAGCTACTATTG
>JABDCJ010000031.1 GCA_013288145.1 Nitrososphaerota archaeon
TTCCAGGCTTCGAGTGTAGACGGATCCTCACTCATTATGGTGACATTGCTTAGGTAAATCCCGCGCTTTCCCGAAAGGTAGAACTTTATTGATATATCCGTATCATCTGCAATTCGCTCGTTCGACCATTGTCCGACATCTCGGAGATCCTTCGTTCGAACCAGGGTAAAACCTCCCTGAGAGGAAAACGGTGCGTCAATGCGATACGCACCCATCTTCGACATTGTATCGCCGATGTCCTGCGACAAGGCGAATAGCTTCGTCACCTGGTTGTATTCTCTATTGTAATGGCCATACCTGTATGAGACGAACGCTGCTCTGTCATGGCTCTCGAGGGCATCGATGCCTTTTGACAATACCTCAGGAGGGACAATCGAATCCGCGTCCAAGAGGAGAACGTATTCCCCAACAACACTCTCCATCGCCTTGTTTAACGCCCCACACTTGAAATTCTCCCTGGAAGGTCTCCTCGAGACAACAGCCCTAATTCCGGACGAGTTTAGATCGCGAACCTTGCCTTCAATTATCCCCGCGGTCAGGTCGTTGGAGTCATCAGCGACAACAACTTGAAGCTTATGTTTGGGGTAGTCAATATGTTTTATAGCTTCGAGTGATCGCTCGATGACGAAACGCTCGTTGAAGGTTGCTATCAGAATCGAGACCATGGGAGAATAATCTAGTTTTACGTCATTTCTGCCCATGTCCCTTGGATATTTTATAGAGGAGAAGAGCAGAATGACCCAATAATACGAGACGACCAGCACTGGCGAACTTATTGCCAGCGTAACTAGCTCTACGAAAAACCAGGTCTCCATGAGAACGTGATCCGCAGTTTTGGTATAAAACGTCTTAAAACGTTATGTAAATTTTTAGCGGAGGCTTATAGAAGTGTGTTCCATGAATTTTGGATTTAAGCGAAAGCTTGGTTGGCCGGGCGGGAGGAAGAATGAACCAGATAAACGTTCTAGCCGAGCTGCCGTTTGTCCATCTTCCTAGTTAAAGATCAAACATGTCCAAATCCTGGGGAGTTTTCCTCGATAGAGACGGCGTTTTGAACGAACTGGTATTCTACAATGATCAGGGTAGAGTTGGCAGCCCGATGTCGTCAAAGCAACTCAGAGTGATGCCTCATGTAGGTGAAACCGTCAAGGGTCTTCGGGACTTGGGCGCAAAAGTCGTGGTTATTTCTAATCAGCCGGGTGTGGCAAAAAAACAGATCAGCCTTAACGAACTTCTGAGAATGAATCAGAAGATAAAGAAAGAGCTTGCGAAAAAAGACACCGAACTCGATGGGGAATACTATTGCATGCACCACCCATCTGCGCTTATCAAAAAGTACAGGCAAGTTTGCAATTGCAGAAAGCCGAGCCCTGGACTCTTGCTGAAAGCTTCGAAAGATCTCGATATCGATCTCGAACGTTCATTCTTTGTAGGAGACTCCCTTGTCGATATAAAGGCGGGGAAGGCTGCGGGTGTCAAGACGATACTTGTAGGAACTATGACCGATCTTTTGAACCGAGTCATTGAAGAAGAAAAAATATCACCCGATTACATGGTTGGAAAGTTTAGCGACGTAGTTCAGCTAATCTCCAGAGTAAAATCCTGAATAGTATCAAGTGATATTCTGAATTGCAGGCTGTGATTCTAGCCGGCGGACTCGGCACAAGGCTACATCCTCTGACCCTAGAAATTCCTAAACCAATGGTAAGGATTGCCGGGAGACCGTTTCTGGAATATCAGGTGTTACTATTGAAGAAAAACGGTTTCAAGAATTTCGTTTTGTGCGTCGGGTACAAGTCTGAAGTGATACGAGATTATTTCGGCGATGGCAGCAAGCTGGGAGTTTCTTTGATCTTCAGTAACGATGGACAGAATCAACGCGGACCAATCGGTGCGCTGAGAAATGCATCTGAACTTCTCGATTCAGAATTTATGGTTACTTACGGCGATTCCTTTCAGCGACTGGATTATCGCGGTTTTGAGGATCAGTTTCATTCATCCGGCAAATTGGGGCTGATGGCTGTCCTTGAAAATCGCAACAAGTATGGTAAGAGCGATATCGTCGTCAAGGATGGTCTAGTAAAAGTTTACGACAAGGTTCACCAGAGTCCGGAAATGTTGTGGATAAACTACGGCGCGTTCATCCTGCGAAAAGAGGCGCTCGAATTGGTTTCTCCTTTCGAGGAAGCAAGCGAAGAGCAATTCTTTCGTGAATTAATCAATAGAGAAGAGCTCGGAGCGTACTTTACTTACGATCGATTTTTCGAAATTGGTACAATTTACAGCCTGCGGGAGTTCGAGGATTATGTAGCCAAAAACCCCACGATCGTGCAGGATTAAAGCGCTCTTTTCGAGGCCGAAGCAACTTTCTTTGTACTTTGGTCAAATGCTTATCTAGCCAGCAAGAGCTGGCCAGTCAGCGAAAAGCTATGGTCCAAATCTTCCTCGATACTGCATCTTTGAATGAGATTGAAGAGATTTCCAATTGGGGTATCATCGATGGCGTAACTACAAACCAAAAAATCTTTCTTGCGGAGGGAGGAGTAGATTTTCGCAAACGTGTACTGGACATTTGTCAAATAGTGGATGGACCAATCAGCGTCGAGACGACCAAAAACAACGTTAGAGATCTTTTGGATGAAGCACGGGAATACGCCTCGTGGCACAAGAACATCGTCATAAAAGTAGCAATGTCCGGAGGCGGCGATGGCCTCAAGGTTGCAAGTCAACTTACGAAAGAAGGGATTCGTACTAACATGACGGTGATGATGACGTTCAACCAGCTCGTTCTGGCAACAAAAGCTGGCGCGACATATGTCTCCCTATTTTACAATAGATCCAAGGAAGCAGGCGAAGATCCAAATCAGATAATCCGGGACTACGCAGCGTTCGTAAAGGATGGTGGATATATTTCTCGGCTAATCGTCGGCAGCATAAGGACTCCAGACGATGTTTCAACTGCGATTGCCTGCGGAGCGCACATCATGACGATACCGACCAAGATTTTGAAAGCCATGCCATTCAACAAGAGGACCGAGGAGACTATTGCCGAATTTGATCGCGCCTGGGTAGATTTTCTGGCAAAGAGCGTTCCCCAGAAAATCGCTCAATAAGCTCCTGCTTTCCTCGAGATATTCTCCCTAAGCTGCTCGCACATGAGGTGCGTTAGCACCAAATGCATTCCCTCGACATGAGGAGTGGAGTTTGCGGGGACAACGATACAAGAATCTGCCGCCGTTCTCAATAGTCCACCGTCAAACCCAGCTAGACCCACTACTTTTCCGCCATTGTCCTTGGCATACTTGACCGCCTTTAACAAATTCTGAGACCAAGGTCCTGCTTTGTCGCTTCCGGATCCACCGTGAACGCTGATCGCTACTAGGACATCTCTTTTTCTGAAGAAATTCCTGAGCTGCTCGGAATAGACGTCTCCCCAACCATTGTCGTTCGTCAGAGCACTAACAAGAGGTACGTTATCAACGAGGGCGAAGGCGCGAAATTTTTTTTCCGCATTGTCTGAAACCCATTTGTTCAAGTCGCAAGCGAAGTGCGTTGCCGTCGAAGCAGATCCGCCGTTGCCTATGACGAAGATTTGCGCGTCGTTTCTCCAAGCCTCTAACAAAATTTCCATCGTTTTGTCGATAGCATCTCTGTCAACTTTTGTGGCGATTTCTGAAACTTCTTTGAGATATCCGTCTGTTCTTCCAGTGGTCAATTTGTCAAGCCCCCAACGCTCGAAATTTTGTTAATTAGCTTTCAAAACCATTCGGCAAGGCTTTACCTTTCTGGAAGTAATTCTGTTGCTATCCCGCAAATCCATTAAATATCATGAGAAGATCACGAATGAATTTGTATTTTGACGCTCGAGATAGGCTATACTAGATTTCTCGTTTTCGGAATTACGGTTTGCGTCTATTCCGATTGGTTGGTAAGAAGATAGTGAAAGCCCTCGTTACGGGCGGCATGGGATTTATCGGGAGCCACCTTGTTGACACTCTTCTTCACGAAGATTGGGAGGTTACGGTTATAGACAACCTTCTTACCGGCCGTAAAGAGAATCTGGCTCATCAGTCTCGAAACCAGAATTTGAGTATTGTTGAGGCAGACATTAGAGATGTGTCCGCCCTAAAGAAATTGACCCGCGGCTGCGATACAGTCTTTCACTTGGCGGCCCACGCGCTAATGCGAGTCAGCCTAACAGATAGAAGTGTTGACCTGGATTACAATCTTGTAGGCACAATTAACGTTCTCGAAGCAATGTTGGAAAACAAAGTTCCGGATTTTGTCTTTGCCTCTACCTCTGCTCTTTATGGGGAAGTTTCGGTAACTCCAACTCCAGAATCGTATTTTGGAACGCAGACATCGCTCTACGGAGCAGCCAAGCTAAGCGGCGAAGCTTTTGCGGAAGCGTACACTCAGTTGGCTGATTTGAAAATGTGGGCTTTCCGGTTCGGTACTGTTTTAGGAGAAAGATGCAGAAGGGGAGCAATTTGGGATTTTGTTGCCAAATTGTATGAAAATCCTAAGGAACTTGAAATCCTCGGAGATGGCAAGCAAAGGAAAGATTACCTCTATGTTCAGGATTGCGTCGATGGGATTCTCGCCGGATACAAGAAAGGCGCGCAAGGGAAATCAAACATCTTTAACATTGGACTTCAAGAGTTAACATCCGTAGATAGATTAGCAGATCTTGTAATTGAAGGGTTTGGGCTTTCCGGTGTTCGAAAAAAATACACCGGCGGATCAAGAGGATGGATAGGCGACAATCCAATAGTTCATCTCGATGTTTCTAAGCTAAAGTCACTTGGATGGAAGCCCCAGGTGTCAGCCGAACAAGCCATCAACCGAACAATTCAGTGGACGATTTCAAACAGATCAATAAAGTGAATTAGAGTTGCAGGTTGCGATCACTGGCGGAGCCGGTTTTCTCGGCAGCCATCTCGCCAAGAAGCTTCTGGATGAGCAAAATAATGTTCGAATAATAGATAATTTCTCCACGGGGTCCACGCAAAATCTTGAAGATGTTGATGTCGAGACCGAGATTGTCCGCGGCGACCTAAAGGACCAAAGGTTCGCTCTCGATTCACTGAAAGGTGTTGACGCCGTCTATCACTTCGCGGCGGAGGTTGGAAGCGTTCAATACCTTCATGGCTCGGCTTCAAGGGAACTTTTTGCGCTGCAAACCAACTTGCTGATAGATACAAATGTTCTCCGTGCATGCGTCGAAAACAGCGTAGGGACAATAATTTACGCATCTAGCGTCTCGGTCTACCCCAAGCATCTCCAGATGAGGCAAAGCGCTCCATTCAAAGAAGAGGATGCCGAAAAGTTTGTTGAACCTGAAGGTGGTTATGGATGGTCGAAGTACGTCGCGGAAAAGCAGCTGGAAATGATGTCCAAAGTTAAGGTCGGAATTGCAAGAATTTTTCATGCGTATGGCAAAAACATCTACTTGAAGCCGGACAAGAGTCAGGTAATCGGCTCATTGATGAGGAAATCGATCAACTACCCCTCCGAAGACTTTGTAGTGTGGGGCGATGGCAGTCAGAAAAGGTGTTTTGTCTACATTGATGACGTAATCGATGCGATTTCCAGGATCCACGATTATGTCTCAAAAAATTCTGCCCTTACCGTGAACGTTGGTTCTGTTGATGAAATAAGCGTCGCTCAACTCGCAGAGAAGATAATCGCTATTTCAGAGAAGGATATTCCGCTAACCTACGACGAGGCGCAACCCACTGGCGTACTTCAACGAGTTCCATCGCTTGATAAGATCGAGCGAATTCTGGGATGGAAGCCAACGACACGGATAGATGAAGGACTCGAGATCACATACGAGTGGGCAAAAGAAAGGCTGGCGGCGTAGGAGATCTGTTTACTATTAGCTTTTCAAAATATCATATTTTTAGAAATCAAGGAAAGGACTAACTGAGGCATTACCTTCTTGACCTTCGAGATCTTTGTTTCTAGAAACATCAAAGCAGATCGAGAATTTGTCTTCGACTGGTGGACGGACTTGTCACCCGATGACACAAAATTGGTAAAGCCGCTTAAGAGCAGAGAAATCCTCTCGCGGTCGCCAGAACGAATACTGCTTCGAGATGAAGAGCAGATTTACTTCAGGAAGATGCAATTTGATGTCGAGGTTACATTGCACAGACCAGAAATGTGGTCCTCTAATTACGAAGGAAAATCAGCTACTGCCAGATCGGATTACAGGTTGCTAGCTGAAACTGATGGAACGACAACTCTGAATTATAGCACGAGAATTGAACCTCATGGATTCCTGACTTCGATATTCTCTCCTGTTGTAAAACCGTTCGTGAAGAAAGTCTTTGTTGGGGAGATGGATATTTTCATCCGAACCCTCGAAAGAGATTACACGAAACAGAAAATTGTCGATTAATTTTATTTCAAGAAGAACGGGGCGACATACTGAGACTAAAACGGGCCCGGTGGGATTTGAACCCACGACCTACAGCTTTCTTCTGCAGAACGGATAGGAGGATCGACGTAACTTCAATCGGCTACAACTCTGCCGCGCTATCCATGCAACGCCCGGGTCAACCTTGAGGATAAATTCAATTGAACCCTCGTCTGCGCTACGAGCCCTCGAGGAAATCGCTATCTCGAATTCCGATTTATTGTCATCGCTTCCCCGATTATTCTTTTAGAAATGTACCAATCAATTTTAATGTCATATTCAGATAGGGTGCTCAACTTCGTGTAATTTTTACCGTTGTCTATTACCTCGCAGATCTTCAATTTTGCAGTCAGCTTAATGACGAAATCCGGATACGCCGGGGTTTTCGCCCTTATGGTGGCTGAAAGTGCTACCCTGCCTATTCCAAGCGAGATCGTTCTTCCGCTTGCGGGCTTTCTTGTTTTCCAAGGCCAGCTAAACTTTGTTGCCACTGTAATCGTTGCATCGATAGGCAGCCTCATTGGTACTCTGATCGACTATTCGATAGGTTACTATCTCGGCAGAGAGGCAATCCTGCGATATGGACGGGTGGTCAGATTGAACGAGAATCACCTGAAGACAACCGAAAGGTGGTTTGCAAAACACGGTGAAATGATTGTACTACTTGCCAGATTTGTTCCGCTTATCCGAACCCTCGTTGCGTTTCCCGCAGGAATCGCTGAGATGAAACTGTGGAAGTTCATTTCATTTTCAATAGTGGGAATCGTGATTTGGGATGCGATTCTGATTTATCTCGGATATCTCTTCGGTGCAAACTACAACAGCATTATCAACACTCTAACCAGCCTGTTTACACCCATTGAAGTTGCCGCGGTTGTGATTGCCATTATCGCACTGGTTTGGTGGGTGAGGAAACCGGCGCCCCAGAAGAAGGAAACCGTTCCCTAGATTTGCCTGAATTCTAAAGTATTGGATTAAGTACTCAGCTGTTGTTGAAGGAATCTAGGGAATTCTTTCGACTGGAGTACTCTTTGTGCATCTTGTCGACCGACCTGCGGTTTATTCTTCCCTTGTGAGGGACAAATCCTCCGCTGAATCCTGCAGGTATGTGCATCAGCTCGTGGATGACTACCTTTTCTTTTTCAGTTTCATCTAGCCGGTCAAATTCTTCAGATAATACTTCGATGATGTAATGGGGCTTCATTCCGAGCGCGTCGAACCAGATTCGACCCATCCCATGAATCCGCGCCTGAACTCGCCTAGCCTTGCTCCCCTGACTCCGATAAAAGTGCAGGCGGTCAGTATCAATGTAGTTCAGGGATAGCGCCCTAATTACCGATGATGCGATCACTTCGACATCCGGTGCTCTCTGGTAAGAAATCAAGGAAAAAGATACGCCCCGCAACCCGGGGCGAATCGGAATTAAAAGTTAGATATGATTTCTTTAAAATCAGCTAAATGTACTTCGAGACCAAAGCGATCTTCCATCTTCTTCATTTCCCGATAAGTCCTCAGCATGAGAGGAAGGTGCTTTACCATGCTGAACTTGCCTTCAAATTTCAGCTTGATAATGTCGTAGACGTAGTTGAAGTACTCGAACTTTTCCAGGACTGCCTTCCTATATGCGGGAAGGTCATTCAAATTTTTGCAAAGTAGATCCGCACACTGCAAACTGGGAATGATGCCCTCTCCCAATAACGGGAAAACCGTACCAATAGACTCGCCGCAGCCGACGACGTTTCCGATGTAAAACGGCTCGCAATATTTTGGAGGTGATATCCGAATCGGTCTGCCAATTTTCTTCATGATCTTTCCCGGATTGTCTGAGTTGAACTTGTCCAGGAACTCGTTGTGGTGCTTTTGAAAGTCGCCCGCTCCAACATAGGCAAGACCATTCTCGAGCGGAAAGTACCAGAAGTAGCCACTGAGACCGTCAAACGGTTTGATGAAGAAATCCTTGTAAGGGGTTTTCTCTTTACCATAATCCATTCTATACTCAACGCAAGGGACCCAGAGATCCTCTTTCACTTTCGGCAAAAATGCGCGGTGGATGCTCGTGCAATCAATAATCATATCATAGTTTTCGTCCTTCAACAATGATGGCGTTGCCTTGATACCGAACTTCGCTTTTTTTCCTTTAGTTAGATCAGTTTCAAGCTGGTGCTTGTCGTACGTTACCAGTCCGATCAGTGGGATCCTTCTGAACTTGCCACTGCCAACATCGACCACCATTTCCTTGCCGTCGAACAGGACATACTTTTCAAAATCAATTCCGAGAGGCGTCATGAATTTCCGCAACTCATTCTTCGAAGTACCCCAAGCGCAAACAGCTTGGAACTCTCCCTCCTTCTGCATCTCGTAACCGGTGACGTCATGCTCCTGGCTCAAACGATTTAGGAGATAACTTCCCGCGACGCCTAGGCCGACGATAGCAATGCGCATTTTTAGACTCTCTGGACAGAGATCAAGATAGGCTCATCAGTGTATTTCTGCTTTTTAGGTAGCATCGCCCAAAGTTAAAATACGGTACAGCATTCGGTTTCCTTTCTGAGGAGTCTCGCTCTTTTGTCGGAAACAGAATTCGGTCTGGCCGCGGTATACCGAATCATAAAAAAATCAGGAGCCGAACGCGTTAGTGATGAAGCGGCCGAAGAGCTTCGACGCGTAGTTGAAGAAGTCGCGAACAAGGTTGCAAAGCAGGCGACAGAACTTTCCGTACATGCTGGGAGACACACGGTAAAAGCCTCCGATGTGAGGCTCGCCGCAAAGAATATCCTCAGCGGCGAATAACTGTCTGTAAGAAATAGCTCCGGTGGTGTAGTCCGGCCTCGGTTCACGGTGGAAAAAGTCCCATCGGAGCCTAACGGAAAAGCATAGTGGCCTCTCGTCCATCGTTCGGGGGAGAAATCTCTTTTTGCGCAGAAAAGGAGACTCTATAGTCACTGACCCGGGTTCAAATCCCGGCCGGAGCACTTTACCTATTGGTTAAATGCCCCTCTGCCCTACATCCTTTGTTCATTTTGCATTAAGTTTCGAGTTCTTGTATGATTGCTCAAATGGGCAGAACCAAGCCCCTGTCCCCTTGTTCGTGGCTCACCAAATTTTCAAGAGAGGAATTCCTTCAGTACCGGGGCAAGAGCCTCAGGTTGGACATCATGTGTCTGCCCTTGCAAACTTCGAATCTGTGCATTCGGAAATGCTTCCTTTAGCTCCTGAGCTGAAGCCTGCAAGAACTGCGGACTGGCTCCTCCAACAAGTACGAGGGTCGGCATCAAGATCCGTGATGCCCGGACTTTAGGCATGGAGAATCCATCGCCCAGGGCAATGCTGTCATACTCGAGGGTCGGTGCGACTGCCTCGAAATCTTTCCAGACGGGAGCATGCCGCATTCCTTGAATTTGTTCATTCGGAACTCCCACGAGCTTCATGAATAATTCCAAGGCACCCGTCCTGTCACCAGCCGACAGCACCTTCATCAAACCGCTCTGGTACTCGCTTGCCCGCTGATGAGTTGCATCATCTGTTGAATAAGGAATTTCGTATAGTACGAGCTTCTCGACCTTTCTGTCGAGTTTAGCGGCTGCCTCAAGGGCCAGCGCCCCCCGGATGAGATTCCGTAAAGAGAGGCTGAGCCTCCTGCCACCTGGTCGATCAGTGCTTCAATGTCTTCGATCTCACGCTCGAGAGAAAAGGGTAACATGTCCGTGCTCGCACCACGTCCGCGGCGATCATAGGCAACTACCGTAAAAATAGATGAAAGACGTTCAGGTAAATCAGACCAAGATAATCTCGTGCCTAGCGCACCCGGCACAAGTATGATAGCAGGACCACGACCAACTTTGTCGTAAGCAATCTCCGTGTCATCTTTAGAAAATATGCGTGCTGGTTTCTCGTTAGTGCTTTCTTTGTCCATGGTTTCCACAATGCCACTTGTAGTATAAAATTGGTTATGCCCCAAAGGGAGTCTTGTACCGTTGATCAGAGAACGGGAGTCTCTGGCAAAACTTCTTCTCCTAGCCCTGGACCTCTTCATTTTTGAAGAGTGCTGGGGAAAGTCGAACACTAGACTCTCGTGAATTCACCGGATGTTGAAATCCTGGCTGATGATATCGGCCAGTTTACCGAAGAGCCTAGAAGGTCGGATTCTTGAAATGCAGCACTAACCACGGAATCGCGGGATTTGCAATCTTTGTACTGCACTAGCTCAACCTCGAGCGTTTCATTAATTCCTAGCGACAACATCCCAGTCGGAACACATCCCGCTCGACGCTAATCGGAAGCCGAAAGCAATGAGATGATCCACTCACTATTGGTGGACTGCCGGACAGTCTTGGCTCGTCCATCGTGGTCACCTGGATCGGCACCTGCTCCGAGCAACAGCTTGATGATTTCTCTTTGTTGATTTTTCGACTCTTGCGAACCTGTGCCACCCCTTCCAGTATTCTGTACGGCAAGGTGTAGGGGCGTCGAACCATTTTTGTTTTTGAGCCGCACGTTGGCTCCATTTCTGAGTAAGGATTCGACAGCCTTCGCGCAACGCTGGCGAACAGCACGATGCAAGGGAGTTACACCATTAATGTTCATACCATTCGGATCGGCTCCCTTTCTGACTAGGAAATCTATCATTTTGAATTGTGCCATCGGATCCCAATTTCTTAATCCAGGTCCACCGTCGGCGGCGTAATGTAGGGGCTCAGCTCCACGCCGATTTCTCGCTTCAACTCTGGCTCCTCTAGTAACGAGTATCTTAGCGATACCTAGACGATAACCTGCTGCCGCCGCATGAAGTGGCGTGTCACCCGAAACCAAGTAATGACCGATTTCTTCTAAATAGAAATCTGCTGCTCTTTGCCGAGTCGCTCCTGAGGAAAGATTCTGACTGGAAAGAGTAGATGAGGAGTTTATCAATGTCTTCGCTTGGACGACATTGTCACTTACTATTGCTTGTATTAGCAACATCAAGGAAGAGTTATCAATCTTTGAATTAGTTGAAAGCTTAGGCAAACTGAAAATACAATCATCTCTTAGAGACAGTTACAAGTCTCAAGTCTCAATGCTGCTTTAAAATAAGATAGGTCTAAAGTTTTCATTTGCGTGTAGGACTCACAGGTTCGCCGGGGACTGGAAAGAAAACTGTCGGAAGGATTCTTTCCAAGTTTTCCGGCTTGGAATTTGTTTCAATAAATGATTTTGCGATAGAAAATGGATTTGCAAAGCGCCTAGGAATCGAATACGTTGTTGACACAAGGAAGATCAAGGGAAAAATCAAAACGAAAGACAGAATCATCGCCGGTCATCTTCTTCCCTACGTCGTGCCAAACAAAGATCTGGATCGGGTATTCGTACTCCGATGTTCGCCGATAAAACTGCGAGAGCGGTACCTGGAAAGAGATTACCCTGAAGAAAAAATCGTTGAGAACCTTGAGGGGGAATTCATAGGTTTAATCTCATCAGAGTGCGCCAAAATATATACTCTAAATAAAATAGCGGAGTTCGATACTACTAGAGTCAAGCCTGAAACAGTCGGTCGAAGAGCGCTCGATGTCGTTAAGGGGAAGGCGACTCCCACATTCGGCGCGATCGACTGGATTGCTAAATCGGCGACTTATTCTGGATTCAGGGAAATGACACTCCAGGGCAAATGCAATAGATTTAACATACCAAAAAGGATAACTAGATTTGCCAATCCAAAGGCGCGTAAAAGTAGATATTAGACTGTTAAGGAAAGGTGAATTCTGCGAATAATGCAACCTCAAGGGGAGGTTGATTTAGAGGCGTTAAGCCAAAAGATCGATTCTCTCGCCGCTCAAAGGCTCGATATGATCAACGAATACCGTAGGTTGGATCAGAGGAGACGCGAGATCAGAAAAGAAATCAGAGATTTTACTGAGAAGATTAACGCCGATAGAAAGTCGCTTGATGATTATTACGAAAAACTTGGCACCTTCAAAGCTAACAGAAGGGAACTCCTGACAAAGATTCGCGAGATCAAGGCAAAATCCGACGAAGTGGACAAGGTCCTGAAGGGCTTTGAGAAAAACGTTCCTCGCGGTGGAGAAGCGCTGGATGAAAGGCGCAAAAAGGCCGAATGGCGATT
This sequence comes from Nitrososphaerota archaeon, assembly GCA_013288145.1. The sequence continues at coordinate 12,522 of JABDCJ010000031.1, forward strand.
ACAAACTGAACGTCTATCTCGCGACGAGGAAAAGCAGCTCGTCAGCGTGATCAAGGATCTCGAGACGAAGCTCAAAGCATGGAAGAAAGCAGATTCAACGAGACAAGAGCGCTCCGTCCTAATCAGCCAGATCAGGGCGCTAAAGACAAAACTCGACGAGATGAATCATTTCAGGACCGAAAATGATGCAGAGGTAAGAGCCAAACACGAACGAGTTGCAACTATGCTTAATCAAAGGCACCTATTGTTCCAGGAGATAGAAGGCATCAACAACACTCTCATGGAGCTTGACGCGAACATTACAAAGGCAACCGGCGACTTGGACGTCCTTAGAAATCAGAGGCGCAATCAGCTCGATGGACGCAGGTCTAGAGATTACGAGTCAAACAAAGCGAGGACTCGCCAGATTGTCGACAAGGCAAGAGACGAGGCGCGCAAGAAATACGAACAGGGCGAGAAACTAAGTTTGGACGAATTGAAGCTAGTATTCGCCGATGACAACGAGGTCCTAAAGTAGGTCAGGAAAAAGAAATGCGAATCACCGTTCTGCATTCTTTCTGAGCAAAGACATTCCCATTCAGTCGTACGATTTTGTCCGGCAAAGAAAATCCATCCGGGAGTTCAAAGCCTTCACGTACGTTGCTAATCTGCGTCGATAGAGACGACGATATTGGTGTCAAAACCGGTGTAAAGACTCCAATAGTCGGCCGCGATGCTTGCATTGCTGCGGCTACTAAACTTTCCATAACAGACCCGGAGGAAGCTGATGCAAATGCGATCTTCGCAGCAGTGAAAGAGTATGACTCTCTTCTATCCAAAGGAGAATTCTGTGAAGTCGTTACCGTTAGCGGTCTCTTCGAGAGGGGAGTTCTGGGTGATAAGAAAATCCGAAATCAGGTCGCCGAGACCCTTAAGGGGTATCCGGCTGATTCAGCTGTTCTAGTCTCGGACGGAATCGAGGGTGAAGAGCTGGCTCCTGTACTCCAGAGTCTTGTACCTATAGTCTCGATTCGAAAGGTCATTGTTAAACACAGCCGATCTGTTGAGGAAAGCTACCAGGTTCTCGGCAGGTACCTTCGGATGCTCGTCTTCGATCCGAGGTATGCAAAGTACGCGCTCGGCGTACCGGGAATCATATTCGTCGCGCTGGTTCTGACACAGTATTTCTTTCCGCTCGTACAGACTCCATTGATTCTTGTAGTTTTCATTGGTATCGTCTTCATCATCAGAGGTTTCGACATCGACCGCAAAATCGAATCCATCGGGAAGCTCTCAGCTACCGGCTACTTGAGATTCTTCTCAGTCTTTGCAAGTGTCCTTATCGTCCTGGTGGGGATCGCCACTGGAGTTTCAATATTCTTTCCGACGAGCGGTACCAATTGCGCGACTGGCAATCAGGCTTGCGCTCTCCTGCAGCAAGTTACCGAAAAACCCTCGCTCTTTCTTAACAAGGCGCCTACTATGGCAGGATATTTCATCCAGAACTCACAGCTTTTCGTATGGATGGGGATTGCGATCTACATTACAACAACTATTTTCTTCAACCTGATTCGACCTGGGACAAGAAGGATCGCGAGGTACCTCGTGGAGCTTTTCGTTCTTGGGCTGCTTTACTTTCCGGTCGCTATCTTCGCAAACGTTCTGATCTCGCCCGGCAACAATAGCGATTTTTTCGTTGCGATCATCATGTTTGCCCTTGCGGTGAATTTTACCATCGCTGCCTACCTGTACCGGTTTTTCAGCCGGAGACGCAGGGAGACTCAAGCGATTGAAGTTTGATTAGCAAAAGTTTCTCCCGTTGAAATAAGGGCATAAAGTGGGTCAAGAGTTATAATGCCGAAACGTAAGTTGAGTTTCAAGGTATGGCTGGAAGTAGGCCCTGAAAGATAGGTTCGCGGTTAGCTCTGGCTACTGCCCCGAAGAAAGTTCGAGGGGAGCAATTGTGCTGAACAGTGAAATTGTATTCTTGAGTCTTCAACCACGAACTTTTGATTTTTGAGTGGTGATGTACGGCCAAATGCCAAATATTCTGAACTATCTCGGCGTTTACACCATTTACGAATCAATCTTATCGAGGAGCATCAAAAAGGGCGACGTACCCAAGCACATTGCCATCATATTAGATGGCAATAGAAGATGGGCAAGCAAGAAATCGATCGAACGAGTGATTGGCCATATCGAAGGCGCAAATACCGCGGAAGAGCTTCTGGAATGGTGTCACGAGATTGGCATCCGGACGATTACGCTATACCTTCTGTCCACGGAGAATCTGAACCGCACTCCCGACGAATTGCAGGAGCTTTTTGAATTGTTTACAGAAAGACTGAACCGGCTATTGACAGATGAAAGGATCACGCGGTTCAAAGTAAGGGTCACAGCCATCGGACGGCTCGAGCTAGTCACGCCCAGGATGCGCCAAATATTGGACGAAATAGAGAAAAAAACCGCCGATTATTCAGATCACTTTCTTAACATCGCTATCGCATATGGAGGGAGGACTGAAATCGTCGATTCCGTTAGGACGATCGCGAAACTTGTAAAGGAGGGGAAAATTTCTCCGGATGACATCGATCAGAAAACAATCGAGCACTCGCTTTATACGTCGTATCTTCCGAACCCGGATCCTGATCTGGTTATTAGGACGTCCGGCGAGGAAAGGCTCTCGGGATTTCTTCTCTGGCAGAGTGCTTACTCCGAGCTGGTGTTTGTTGATGAGTACTGGCCGGACTTTCGCAAAATAGATCTCATGAGAGCTGTCCGAACCTATCAAAAGAGGACCAGACGGTTTGGACGATAGAGAAGAAAAAATTTCTTAAGATTCAAAACTGATCCAAGAAAAGAGTATAGATCGAATTAGTATGGCGGGCAGTTGCTGGGTAATCGTAGGAGGAGCATTCGGCGATGAGGGCAAAGGAAAGATAATTTCACACCTTGCTCTCAAGAAAAACCCAACAATCGCTGCGCGTGGTGGGGTGGGACCAAACGCCGGGCACACTGTTGTATGTGAGGGCAGGACTCTAAAACTAAGAATGCTGCCGTGCGCCGTTGTAAACCAACGTACGGAACTCATGCTCGGTGCTGGTGTGCTTGTCGATCCGGATGTCCTCTTGAGAGAAGTTCAGGAAACCGAATCCCAATCCAGAGTCAAAGTGGATCGTAACTGCGCAATTATTGAAAAAAGACATGTCGAACTGGACCGCGAGGGCTACCTCAAAGCGATTATCGGAACTACAGGGACAGGGACGGGTCCCGCAAACGCAGACAGAATACTTCGTCAAGGGAAACTAGCGAAAGACGACGAACGATTGAAAGAATACCTCGACAACGTCTCGATCAGAATAAATTCTGCACTTGATGATGACGAGCTTGTTTTGATCGAGGGTACGCAGGGGGCGCTTCTATCATTGTATCATGGCGATTATCCGTACGTGACAAGCAAGGACGTAAGCGCCTCCGGTATCTGCTCGGATGTTGGAGTGGGCCCGAAAAGAGTGGACGAAGTAATCCTTGTGTTCAAGTCTTATACAACGAGAGTTGGCTCAGGTCCTCTTGAAGGCGAGCTGAGTCCCGATGAAACGATGAAAAGAGGATGGCAGGAGTTTGGTAGTGTGACAGGAAGACTGCGCAGAGCTGCTCCGTTCAATTTCGAGCTGGCTAAGCAGTCGGTTACTCTCAATTCAGCAACTCAACTCGGACTTACCAAACTAGATTCGCTTTTCCCGGAATCAAGTCATATCCGTGATTACGACAAACTGCCAAAAGAGGCGAAGACTTTCGTGGAAGAGATCGAAAGTGAGCTTTCGACTCCGGTAGTTTATATTGGCACTGGGCCGGATGCTGAGGATATCATAGAGAGAAAAGAGGTTAGCAGGAATTGGTAAGCATTGACGTTTCCGCTCTTGATTCAGACATGAAGGACGACGTCGTAACATTCATCGAATTAAAGCTGCCTTTGAAAAGCGACAAGGACGGTGACATGATTTCTTTCGAAGACAAATCAGCTCGCTCGCACGTTTCCTCGCCTGAAGTGAGGACATACATGAAAAGGTTTCTTCACTCGAAAGATCTTAGGAAAAAGTACCGGATCCTAAGCGAGGACGGGGCTCTCACTTTTGTGAAGCAAAAGGTGGATAAAGAGAAAGAAGAAAAGGAAGAAAAGCCAGAGGGCTCCAAGGGCAAGAGCTCGAACGAAAAGTAGATCCTGACTAGTCCTCCATTTCGGATCCAGATTGATTCGATTTGGATCCTTTCCTTCGTGCGTCAGCAAGGAGCATTATCTTCAATAGATCTCTGGACTTTCGTAGCGTTTCGACGGTTTCATCGCCGCGCCTGTTCGCAAGATTATTTTCAGCCAGTGAAAGGCTGTTTTCTGCGGACATGAAAGATGCCCTAATCTCTTCGTCCGAGAACTTTTCTCGTTCTGGCAACTTTCTGATTTTGCCAGGCCGATCAAATCCTCCGAAGATTATTCGCGCCATGAGGATCGCTTCTTCAAGATCAAAATAGGCTTCCCACACTTCTCTCATATCTCTCTTACGACCTGTCGAAGTTAGGACAGCGAGTCGACCTCTAGCCCTTTTGATCCTCTCGCCTACAAACGAGACGCCTTGCTCCATGCGCGCTGAACTCAAATTTTCAAGCAAGACCACCGAGGTGTAAAGTTCAATCTGATTTGGATCGGGAGAATCTACATTCTCGCTTCTGGAAACCTTATTTAACAAAAGGGAACCGAAAATTTTCGATTGCCTAGAGCTACTAAGTCCAAACAGGACGATCCGAGAAAGAATCTGCGACCTGCCACTTTTATTGAATTGGAAACTCTTAGCGATCTTGCACGACTTGCATGTGCGCTCGAACGAGCACCATTACCCACGTTCGTAAGCAAGGACGGAGACACTTTCAGGATTTCGACCCAATTAGATTTTTTTGTGGGCTCTCCAGTATTTTACTATGCCAGAATAGACGATTCAAAGCAGTTTCTCGGATACAGGACTATATCTTCAGGAGAGGAGATCTCTCTTGTTGATGTGCCGATGAACCCATCGATGGTGTACGCGCCGATTATCGAAGTTGTGAAATTTCCCAAAGTCTTCGAGCAAGGAGGAAACGGAAATAAACGTGAAACCCCAAAGTTTCTGTCGCTTCAGGTCAAAGACCTCATGGGACTCGTAAAGGTCGCGACATACAAGATAATGTTTGAAGAACCACCCCTTCCAATTTTTACATTCCCATCTGAAAACGGAAAATGGATCGTCGGAGCGTTCACTAGAATTGAAGAGTTTGAAGAGGCTTCGATTTTCTTCTATTACGAACAGGACACTAAGCCAGAACAAAATTTCGTTGGGTATTCAACCGCAAAGGCTCAGGCGTTTTTCACGAACCGTACTGATGAACACGGGAATTTTTTTGTAAAGATTATTAGGCTTAAGAACAGGCATCCCCTAGTAGACTCTGATTGAAGGCGGAAACTTCTTCCGATCCTTCCGCTTCCAGATCTCGCTTCAATGAACTACTGAGAAAATCCGAAGAGAAATCCGGTTCCAAGGTAATTCTTGCGTTGGATCTCCATTACAGAAAAAGCACAGAAAATCTTCTCGCTGATTCCCTCTCAATCTTAGATCAAGTTTCAGATTTTGTCTGCGCCGTAAAGATCAATTTTCATCTGATAATTCCGCTTTCCATTCAGGAGATCTTTCGAGTAAACGAGCTCGTTCACTCCAAAGGTCTTGTGTCAATCGCAGATATCAAACTGAATGACATTGATAATACTAACGAAATTGCGACGCGATATCTGTGGGATTCTGGTTTCGATGGAGTAATAGTCAATCCATTCGTCGGCTTCAAAGGCAGTCTTGACATCGTTTACAAAACTTGTCATTCTGCAGGGAAGGGAGTGATTTCTCTGGCTTACATGAGCCATCCGGGAGCAGATGAAGGATTCGGAATCGAAACGAAGGACGGCCATACTTTTTTCGATCTTATGCTGGACAGAGCAAACGAGTGGGGTTCTGACGGCGTGATATTGGGCTCCACCCGCAGTGACAAGATTAGGCAGGCGCGCGCCAAACTAAACAAATCAATCAAAATTATTTCTCCAGGTTCGGGGGCACAGGGCGGAGACCCGATTGAATCTCTGAAATCTGGCACAGATTATCTAATCTACGGGAGATTAATTGTTTCCGCTCCGAAGCCAAGTGAAGCAGCTAGGCAGATTTACGAGAAGCTGAAGAAGCTTCCTGCTTAGCAAGGAAAGAATTTGCCTCGCGAAGCACGTTTTTCGCGTTTTCAAATGTCAATCTTCTAAGAAGCTGGTCAAACGTTAGCCAATCGTACCCCGAATGTTCGTACGAGATCCTCACCTTGCTTTCATTTGTGGCTGCAAGGAAGAAAATAACACGCTTGTGTGCGAGGTTATTCTGCCGCCGGTAATAGTACTCTATCTCTTTTTTGAAGCCCGGAATGAACGAATCTATTCGAATCCCCGTCTCTTCAAATATCTCCCTTTTTGCCGCCTGCTCGAGGGTCTCTCCCTTTTCGACCGCTCCTTTTGGGAAATCCCAATGCCCGGCAGGATAGTGCAGCACAAGGAACAATCGGATAGACCGGACAGGATCGTCTCGAAAAATTAGTGCCCCAGCCGACGTTTCTTCAATCATCTAAGCTCTCTCTGTCCTAAATGGGGATTTGCAAAAAGATCAAAAGTTTCCAATGATATAAAAATCAATCTTTCAAGATTCCAGTTTCAAATGAGGTAAGGATTTTCTTTCTTTATCTTTCATTTTGGATTTTTGAAAATACCAATTTCTAACCTAAGGCCGCGGCTTGGGTTGCGACTCAGTCCATAGAAATTCAAAATAATTCTTCGCAAACGACGCGAGCCCAGCATGATCGGACCAGATTGCAAGCGCCTCTCTATTTTCTGAACTACGCCCTAACAAAAGAATGACTTCTGTCGCGTCAGCGATAACGCCGCCTCCGAACATGTTTTCTCTTAGCCTGAGTTCCGCGAGAGAAGAGATCTTTGCAATCGACCTCTCATTCACATCTCCGCTCATCAAGATCCTCACGTTCGCCCCAGTTGACTTTACGTTTGTGAGAGCTGGAATTACTAGATCCACAACAGAGTTGAGAGCTGGCGGAATTACTACCAGAAGCTCTTTCTTGACTCGGTCAATAGACTCTGTGATTTTTGCGATGATATTGTAGTCGCCCCGAATAATCCAGATGTCAGGTCTCTCTTGGATCTCCTTCATCTCGTAGATTGGCATGAGCTCGCTTAGAAGGTGATCTTCACTTGCCTTGAGTTCTGCTTCCATTCGCATTCTAAGAGCCTGCAGGGCTGTTGATGGTGATTTAGGGAAGTATCTCGTCGGCCGACTGTGCTGCGACTCGACCCAGCCCTTCCGCTCCAGATTTCCCAGCACTTCATAGATTTTGGAAACCGGCACGTCAGAATCTTTGCTGACTTCGCTCGCCTGAACACCTGGATGAGCGAGAAGCGTCACGTATGCTTTGATCTCGTAGTCAGTAAGCCCTAGATCCTGCAGTATGCGCCTTGTCTTCTCGCTTACCTGCTCGGCCGCGCTCAAAACTTCTTGTCGAAACGAGCATACGCTCGCTGTTTATTTTAGTGTAACAGTTCAGCGGAATCTAGTGTTTGGGCGTCAACTTGCGGATATACAGGATTGTCCCAACAACGATTACTAGTCCGACTAAAACCGGAATTCCATACCTTATTGGAATGTCATCGTTGATGTTTACAACAATTGTGCTTGAATTTCCTTTTACCAAATGATTTTGATAATAGAAAGTCAAGTTCCCATGGTTGATTACGTACGCGCTTGGCTGATCTGTCCTGACGGTGAAATCATGAGTGACGCTCTGGTTTGGACCGATTGACGGAATGTTAAAGTTCGGAGATTGTCCATTAACAAGATCCAGCCCATTGGGAATGGTGAGATCGTAGGTCACATTGTTAATGACAACATTCGAGGGGTTCGTTACATTGACGACAACTGAAATATCGTGTAGTTCTTCTACCTTGGGTCCCGCAAAAGTGATCTGCGCTGTTGGTAAAGCATAGACTGTGACTTTGCTCACGTTACTTTGTGCCGTCTGGTTTGAACCTGCAAACAGGAAGTTAGCTGTTGAAGAGGTCGAATTGTAAATTCCTTGAGAGCCAGTCAGATAGCCTCCCAATGTTTGGTTGATTGACTGCCCGCTGCCCAGAATTGGTTGCGTTGCCATATTTTGGGCGCTGGACACATGTATGAAAGAATCGTTTACGTTTGTTAGAGATGCATAGTAAACCGGCAAAGTGCCAGTGTTAACCAATCCAAGTGATATCGTCACGTTAGTACCCTGGAATCCGACTGAAGGAACGATTAGCTTGTTCGCTTTTACTCCCAGGGGAAGTCCATATCCGCTGCTGTAGTGAACGATCGTCTCATTATTCCACCTCGCGGAAATGTTGGCGGGCTGGAACAGGATGTTCTGATTTGGGGACGTCACATTCAGAGAATACCTGAATGATTCATTGGAGCTCCCCTTTAGAGCAGAAATATTCACATTAACCAGAGAGCCGCTTGCATGGATGCTGCTTGTATTGATAGCTTTCCAGAATGTCATGCCCAGAGGAACGGCATCTTGAACAGTTACGTTAGAAACTTCATTCGGAGATCCGTTGAAAACTGTGAGAGTTACATTTGCAGAATTCGAGGTCGCGTTGCCAACGGTAACCAGCTTATGCAAATAAGCTGCTGGGGTGCCGGGAGAACTGAAACTAAATACGGCGCTCATAGTGTTAGTGGTGGTGTTAAGCGAGCGGCCGCTCGCATCAGACCAGCTTACTGGATAAGAAACTGTTGAGTTGGTCGAGGTTAGCCCGCCCGAGCTAGCGTTTGAAAGGAAACTCCATGTCGAGCCAACTGGCAAGTTCGCTTTTGTGAGAGTACTAGAAACCAGATTAATTGCAGGACCGCTTCCCTTGTTCGTTATGGAGACATTTACCGAAAAAGTCTGCCCGGCCTGTATTGTTCCACTAGGCAGCGTCTCAGTCGCTTCGAGAAGCGGCTCATTGCTAGCCCCAATAATTATCGTTTCAGGGTTCAGGTATGCTGTTGCAGTTACTGTCTTGTTGGCTGCAGAAACAAACTGGTACGTAACGGGAGTTGCGGGGACATGAATCGTCCCATTGGAAGCTAATACAGTGAACGCATAGGCTATTGTTTCTGTGGAACTGGCAGAGAGATTTGCGATCTTTCCAGTTTGCCCCACCGTCAGATTGACAAGGTTACTGTTTTGATGAACCCACGAATCGTTGAAATTCACATTATTTGCAACAGGGGAACCCGCAGGGCTAACGTTGCGGACGAAAATTGTGACAGATACATTCTGTCCTTTAGTTGGCGATAGGGAAGGGGTAATCTGCCTGTAGGCAAGGATGGTCGGAAATGAAAAATCAAGAGTCGCGTTTATGTTGGGCACTGCCCTGGTCTGATTTACGCTCGAAGACGCTGCGGGATTGGCCGTTATTATGGCGGAGAGATTTGAATAATTGTTCACGAAGGTTGAATTTGATTTACTGACTAATCCGCCGAGTACGTGAATCTGAATCGAAGAGCTCGTCGCAACAGAAGAATAATTGTAACCTGCTGTTGATGTTAATCCAAGTTGACTATACAAAGAAAAACTTGAGGAAGAGCTGAGCGCGGAAAGCCCGCCATAAAATAACGAATAAGTCGTTGAACTTGAAGAGTAACTCAGTTTAAAGTAGTTCAGATCGTTCGAATTTAGCTGACTCTCAGTAAACATTGAAGCAAATCCGTTAGCAGTTTGCGGTATCAGAGGATAAAGGTAAACGTGAACCTCGGTGGAGTAAGTGCTCGGCGAGAAAAAGGTGAAACCATTTGCAGAAGTGGCTACCTGTTGAAATGCCAATCCAAAACGCTGGCTAAGGGTGCTTGCAAGTTGGGAGGCGTCAGATAGCGATGATCCGTTAATCTGCAGAACCGCACCATCGGCGTAGGGCTCGGTGCTTCCCAGCAATCCAAATCCGTATTTTGTGAAAACTTCGTACTGGGATTTCCACGAATTAAAGTGGGTGAATGTAACCGAGAACGATGATACCGAAGAGGGAACTGACACAGAGCTAACTGTGATGTTGCCTCCGGTCAGACCGACGCGCCAGAAGGCCTCGCTCGCGGTCAGATATAACGAAAGATTCTCTGAATACGGGGATGAAACTGATGGAGCTAGAACTTTCGCAGTGGAGGTCTGGAAACCGTTGCCGAAGTTTAATGCGATAGGGGTAGCTAAAAGTATGGAAATGACTAGGACAATAAATACGATGCCGGGAGCACGCAATGCATTTTTCAAAAAAACTCGCTGAAATGGCGTTATAAAGTTTGCAAGCATCTGCGAGGCAATTTGTTTCGTCTCAAAGTCTCAGCTTGAGCTTCTTCTGTGGCTTAAGCCTTCCTCAGGAGGATCGTCAATCCCTTTTTCGTCTAAAACAAAAACCACTTCTCTCTCCGCGTGATATGGACTGTCAACCATTCTCGCAACACGGTTTTTCCCAGATTTCCTCACGTAAATTCTGTAAGTACTTGTATGTGCAACGACATTGCCTCCGGTTGCCTTTGTCGGATCTCCGAAGAATGTGTCGGGGGAGGATTGCACCTGATTTGTAGCAACAACTGCAACGTTGTACACTTCCGCTGTCCTAACTAGTGTATGCATGAAGCGATTAAGACGCTGCTGACGTTCAGAAAGAGTTCCTCTCCCCAAAAACTCTGCGCGATAGTGCGCGACCGCACTGTCTACAACTACCAGCCTAACTCCATGACTCCTAATTTGAGAACCGAGCTCACCGACTATGAGCTCCTGGTGCGAGGAGTTGAAGGCCTTGGCAACTATTATGCCGTTCAAAATGGAATCGGCGTTTTTTCCCCGCGATATTGCGATCTCAGCAATTCTCTCGGGTCTGAAAGTGTTTTCAGTATCGACGTATACCACTCTTCCATCCAGACCGCCTTCTTCAACGGGTAATTGGGTCGTGACACACAATGTGTGGCAGACCTGAGTCTTTCCCGAGCCGAATTCTCCATAAAATTCGGTTACTGCTTGAGTTTCGATGCCGCCCGCGAGAAGATCATCGAGATTTCTTGAACCCGTCGAGATCCGCTCAATCGATTTTCTCCTTTTGTAAATCTCAGAGGCCGAAACAAAGTCATCGTCAAAGTACTTCAGCTCGACTAGTTTCGTCCTGGCTTTATTGCAAAGTTCAGTTGCTCTGGCAAGGTCGGACCCCACGGCGTCTGCAACATCGCTGGGCGACTTTACTGCGAGATCCAGAACTGTAATAATGCCGATTTCATTGAGCTTTGCCTTTGTCGCTGGACCGATACCGTCGAGCTCATCGATCTCGACATCAGCGACAGCGCCCTTGCTGACTTCGGGAAGACCTGATCCATCTTCCGGCTCGTTGGCGTCTGCTTTGTTCATTTTCTAGCGCGCACGGTTTTTTGCTAATCCGGAAGAAACCTGACTTTATGGACTTACCCTGCTGATCGTTCTGGGGAATAGGCTCGTTGCCCTAATATGCTTCAATCCACACATCCATCGCGTTGTTCTCTCGGCGCCTATTCCAAAACCAGAGTGCTCGGGCATTCCGAATTTCCTCAGCTCCAGGTACCATTCAAACGACTCGGTCGGAAGCTCCTGTTTCTGAATCCGTCCCATTAGCTCTTTGTAATCGTGAATTCTTTGGCCACCTGTTGCAATCTCTCCGTAACCTTCAGGAGCAATTAGGTCTGCAGATTTCGTAACCTTATCATTTGTCTCTTCCGTCATATGATAGAATGATCGGGCAGATAGTGGGTACCCGGTTATGAAAAACGGGACATCAAATTCTTTGGAGACAAGCCGTTCGCCATCCGTCGGCAGGTCCTCTCCCCATTCGAACGAGACTCCCTTCTTAATCGAGATCTCTCGTGCCTCATCGTAGCTGATTCTCGGAAAGGGCACCTCAGGGAATTTGAAGCTGCGACCCAGCGTCTTGAGATCTTCCGATCTGTTTGTCAGCACTCTTTCAGCCATGGCATTCACCAAGTTCTCCTGAAGGCGCATGTTGTCGTTCTGATCGGCGAAAGCTTGCTCTGCTTCGATCATCCAAAACTCGGTAAGATGCTTGCTCGTCTTTGATTTCTCTGCCCTAAACGCCGGCTGGAAAATAAAGACCTTGCCAAGAGCCGCGAGTGCGGCTTCTTCGTAAAGTTGCGCACTCTGGCTCAAGTAAGCCTTTTTGTCAAAGTAGTTGATTTCAAAGAGCGTCGAGCCTCCCTCGACAGCATTCTGAACAATCGAAGGCGCAGAGATTAGAGTAAAGCCGTTCTTTACAAAGTGATCGAAAGTTGCGTAAACAATCTCTGCTCTGATTCGTATAATGGCGGATGCTTTACGTCCCCTAATCGCAAGATGCCGCTTGTCGTAGAGAAAAGACGAGCGTGATTTTACAGCACTCCTCGTTATCGGCCAGTCTTCCGCGAGAGATATGATCCAGAATCCAGCGACAGAAATCTCCTTTCCTCCTGGTGCTCGTTTGTCTTCGCGTATGACTCCTTCCACGGCCACAGCTGATTCTTTCGTTGCAGCTTCAAAATCTGCGAATGCCTGAGATGGGACCCTATCTCTCTTGCAGGCTACCTGAATGTATCCGCTGCCGTCTCTAATCGTAGCAAATTTGATTCCGCCGATCGAACTCTTGGTTGCAACCCAGCCCATAATAGTAACTGAAGCGCCAGGGGCTTCCTTGAGCGCTTGTGCAATGGTGTGAGTTCGCGACTTCGGTCTTGGCAAAGATTGTTGAACGGTCATTTGAGCAGTTCGACGTCCGAGTTTCCTTTTCTAAACCTCTCCAAGGCCTCGCATCCTTTTGAATCATTCGCTAGATGCGGCAATTTACGGGAATGATTTTCAAAAATGTTAGGAAAAGGAAATTTCATTTTTTTTGCAGTTCTAGTTTCAGTCTAATTTTCCTCGAAAACCAGGGCTCTGAATTTGTAAATCGCAGTTCCCGGAACGAGCCATTGATCAGGTGGTGCCCCTGCCTTCATGCAAAGATTACACAGAAACTCTTCCGCCTCCCAGTTAAACTCTGAAGCAACTTGTGGAAGGAGCAACCCCGAACCATATGACCACCTCATGATCAAGCCATCCTTTCCGACATCAATTCTTGAGGGCAATTCGGTTGGGTTATTCACTTCAATCTGCACAGGTTGTGCAATGACGCTTACCTCTACCAACAGTCTTGAAAGTTCACTCTTTTTCACTGGGGGAAACCTCGGGTCGCCTGTTGCTGCCTCGATAGAAGCGTTAGTGAGCGCCCTTGAAAGCTCGAAAACAGGGTCGGGGTAACCGATGCATCCTCGAAGTGATTTCCCAAGATCTTTTTCCTTCAGCGTGACAAAGCAGCCCAACTTTTGTTTGAATCGGGGATCTGAACCCAATGCTGGTTGTATCTCTCGCCTCCCTGTTTCGAGAAATTCAGAAATTGTATTACGGGCAGCGGTAGTAAGCAGAGGACCGTCGCTTTCGGCAAATGTTACCCTAAACAAATCCGCACTATTCATTTATTGGTTCACGATCTTTCATTTCGTTTTTTTGGTTAGCTCGGAATCTACTTCATCGAAAAGAGTTTTCATTTTCCTCCAATGACTTCCTCGCCAATATGCTTTTCCACAATTGTTGCATGAGTAAATGTTTTCGTTGTCTTGTTTTTTCGTCCCCGTATCAGCGATCTCCCCATTGCAGATGGAACACCTAGAAACTAAAGAGTCTCTGGATATTTTCTGGACGCCGGACTTTGCGAGAACCTGATACAATTTTTCCTTTTCGCTTTTCGCGTTTACGAGAATTGCATTGCCTTTCACAGCTTTTGTGTAGACATACAAATCGTGATCCGCTGTTAGAAGGGTTCGGCCAGTGGACAAGGTCACTTCGACTAGGTCTTTGTCGTTAGATATTGAATCGTAGATCGTGTCAAATCCCAAAATCCGAAGTTTTCTAGCGGTTGAACCTAGCATTCCGTCGACCAAGAATGTCGGCTTTTGCTGTCGTTCCAAATGATGAACCGAGAGCTTCAGGAGTCTCAGAAGAAGAAATTACTCAGGCACCGTCAACGGCGTTTTGGAGTTCTTCACCTTCCGGATTGCCAGTAGTGCACTCGCCACAGACATAACGGCCATCGATTTCTAACAAGCGATCTGACCACTGGTTGCACGAGTCGCAATAACCCGCAAGAAATGTGGGCTCTTTTGTTGCTTGACTCGTCATTATCATAGCCTTTTCAGAAATGATATCAAAGAGCTCTGGAGTTATAGCTAAAATGTCTGAAATGGAAATGATCCCCACAATGCCATTCTTGTAGCTTACTCCTAATCTTTTGATGCCGTGCTTGCGCATTGCACGAGCTGCCTCGATTATCTCTTTCTCACTTTCGATTGTATACAGAGGCTTAGACATCACGTCAATTGCCCTAACCGAACTCGGTTTCGTGTCCTTGCTTACCACCTTGGTTACGATGTCGCCATCGGTCACGATTCCGATTGGACGATCATTTTCTGTAATGACGACGCTTCCTGCCTTGGATGCCGTCATTTTTTGAGATACTTGCTGTATGGACTCGTCTGGATCGGCTGTAATCACAGGGCTATTCATGACTTCCCGGACTAAGACTCTGGTCCGCACAGGAGATGAATATTCTGAATTTTTCATTGCTAGCTCGCTGCCCCGTCTGGAAGAGAAAACGGGCTTACCGCTCTTAATTGTTTTGTTTTTCCAATATGAATTTGTACCCGCCCGAAGGTAACACTCGCAAGACTTCGTCAAGAGGCAGTTTTTTGCTTGCTTCCTTTACCTTGGAATCCTTTATCTTGTTAACAAGTTGCTGTTTCAACTTGCGAGCAAACATCGTTCCCTTTTCTCTTCCCGGCCCGATCTTCACATGGGAATGGCAGTAACCGGAGATAGATTTCTCGGGTCCGCACACAACGAGAAGAGACCCGGAATCTGGGACAGACTCTTCGTTTGAAGGTTTGTCCAAAGTGGGGAGATTCCCGCTTGACATTATTCCAACGGCAAGCTCCGTCTTGACGTGCCTAATAAAATTCTTCTTTCCCTCGATGAAAAATGATCCTCGCGGCAGATACTCACCTGAAGGGGCGCTCTTCTTGATTTGATCCGGAGTTACCCAATAAGCGTCCGCCGAACCGAGCTCATCTTTCCATGCACGACTGAAGCTGACTGTGGACTGAGCCATTTCAAGAGCAATTTCCTCAGAAAGGTTGGCGGTTTCGTTTCCCTCGTTTCTCAAGATGAAAAAAGGAGATCCATGCAAATCCGCGTGGAATACTATATCGTTCTTGCCAGTATATTTGTTGATGACAATGCTGTTCGATGTACTGTCCCTTCCTCCCAATGCAAGTCTTCCGTCAGATGTTACAAACCAACGATATCTTTCAAACCACTGACGTTCTCTCCTCTCTGTTATCAACTTCCTCTCAGCTTTCTCCTCCTGGGATCGGGTTGTCTCAACCAAACTCTCTTTCTGTTCCTCGAGAGTTCTCATGATATCCTCCAGGTTGCGCGTCTCTGAATCAAGGCGCTTTGCCTCGTCAAACAGCCGCGAACCCAGAGCGGTACCCGTATACGATTTTAGGAAAGATCTGGGTTCGAACAAAAATCTGGCTTGATTCGCAGATTCTTTAGAAAGCTCAAGAACATCATAAGAGATGAGTTTACTTACAAGTTCCTGGTTCGAATTCAGATTTTCAAGCTGAGAAGACATCAGTGACTTTGCCATTATCCGCAGGCCCTCTGCTCTTCTTTTATTCGATTCAATCTGGGTTGCCTGCTTTGCGAGAGCTGAACTCAACTCAGCTGCCTTCGCTCTGGTCTTTTTAGATACCGACCTTCTCCTTTCAAGCACTATAGCCTGGACAAGTACCTCATCCAGGGCGTCACTCAGGCTAGGGAATGAACTAATAGTTGCGAGTTTTTGTTGTTCGTAAAGCTTCCAGGAATTAGGAATTATCGGGCAAACGTCAATATCAAGATCAGAATCCTCTAGAGGAACCAAGATGAAACCGGCTTCACTATTTCGAAGGTCGTTGCGCAAGATCTCGCAAACCATAGCAATCTTCTCCAGATCTCCGGTGTTGAGCTTTTCGGAAGGCAGGTTAGGATCGATGTTTGCCCTAAAGAAAATTTCTTCAACAAATTTTCTGGATGTGCCAATATTGCGACCAAACCATCGAACAGCGGAAAGATTGTCCTTACCAGCTTGCGCGGCGGTGGTTGAATGAATGGAGACGAGTTTTTCCTTGTCAATATCTTGAAGCGGAACTCCTCGAGTGGGCGGAAGAGCATATTTCTCCCCTACCTGAAGATTTCTATGTCGAAAGCTTTGTGGCTTCTCGACGTCCAATATCAAATCTGCTTGATCCGGATCAGTAAGTACCAGATTTCCTTGTGCGAAGAACTCTGCATAGAGATTTCGATTTTCTCCCTTTCTGCTTTTGAAAGAGTATTTTGCAATTCGCTCATTGCCAACTTGCTCGACCGAAAGGAGGGCAAACCGTTCGAGCACCCTTACTCGTGACACAAAGCCAGTTGCTTGAGAAACCGACAGATTCTTGGTCGTCATCCAGTTCGCGAAAGAAGAAACAGCAATCAGCTTCTCAGGCTTGGTTGAATGATTCAGACGAAAAAGTGCTCCTTCCTCCATCGAGTAAATGCCGCTGACAAAATAGTCCTTTATTGACTCTGAAATTTTGCCACAGAGCAAATGTATCTCGATCGCGGAGATTTCCATTTATTCATCAATAATCCGTTGATTCTAACGCAAATTGTTTGCCTAGACAAACGACCGAAATCCTAAAAAGATGTCCGGCACTTTTTTCATTTCTGAATCCTCAATATTGCTTGCGTAAAGATGGATAAAGGATTCGCATACGAAAAAATAGATGAATTTGGATCTTGGCAAAGCCAACCCGCAATAATGCACTGCCGGCTATTCCTCCGCTGGATCCTTCGATTCAAAGAAAGATGCTGGGTCGTCTTTACTGGATACGTGTTGGTTTTGGAGCCGTTGGAGGATTTCTTGCGGGTCTGGCCGGTTTGGTAACACCTCTAGAGCCGGTAGCTACCGATATTTGGACCCAGCTCAAAGACAACGTTGCCAATCCAAATGCTTACTATGGATTGTATATCGCTGTCATCATTTATTTCGTTACTTACTATCTCGCAAAATACACTCTCTTGAAAGGCATAGCACCGAAGGACAAAAACCGGTTGATCACTCAGGGAATCGGTTCTTACATAATGATGTTCATTTTCACTTGGATTTTGTTTAACACGTATCATTTTTGCACTTTGCTGAGCGCTTGTCATGCCTAAGCAATTCCGCTCGGCCCGATCTCAAAATCTATCTTCTTGCCATCGAGACTCGGCTGAATGAGCTCTGCATACCTCCTTCTGTCCACTCTTGAAAAATATACGCGGAAAAGAGAATATGCCGAGAGGACCTCTCCGGTGGTTTCTCCTTCGCCAAAGTCTCCCCGTGATCGAATCGAGTTGCTAAGCAAAACCGAGATTCCACGCCTGTTTGCAATGTAGGCTAAATCCCTAGCGTAGAGAGAAAGTGCTCGCTGTCTCGCCGGTATCTCGTTTTCTTTCGAAAAGTCAGAAACAAAATTGGAAGTTATATCATCAATTATCAACAGACGACAATGCGAAAAAGTTAGGTCTTCTTCGAATCTTTTATTCACCTGAATCTGAGATGAGGCGCTACGAACAGAAATCGAGTAAATGCTTTCAAGAACTCGTTTCGAATTTATCGAGCGATTTTCGGCAATCTCTACAATTCGCTCTGGTCGAAATGATCCTGTACAATCGACGAAGACTGCTTTGATTCCCTTCTCGCCATGCGTTTCGAGGAATTGACACGTAGTCACGGCATTTTGAAAACAGAACTGTGTTTTACCTGTTCCTGCCGCACCAAAAACATCTGTGATGCAGCTTGTCGGTAAGCTTCCGCCTAAAAGATAATCAAAAGATGAGGACCCGGTAGTTATTTTCAAAATCGCATGACGGACAAAAGAGAATCTTTCCACGTGTGATTTCGCGACTTCGCTCATGCGAATCCTTCACCAGAATTGTTTTTCACTTGAGACAAAAGTTTCGCGGAGACTTCAATGTTGTGAACAATTGGTTAGGGATTCGATCAGAAAAAGTCTACTTGGGAAGGTTTTTATCTACGAAACCAAGACTGGGCGCTTTAAGGATTAGACGGTGTCTCAACAACAAGGCAAAAGGCCGTTGAATGCGCTTCAAAAAGCCATCAACAAAGAAGTGTCTGTTCGCTTAAAGATGGACCTTGAGTATCGCGGTAAGATGAGCAACGTCGACCCTTACATGAATGTGATACTCGTAGATGCGACTGAGTATAGTGGCGGTAATCCGTCTGCGAATTATGGCAAGGTAGTCATACGAGGAAATAACGTTCTTTTCATCAAGATTTCGAGCAGCTTTCAGATCTAACTGATAACTACTCTTTTCTTTTTTCCCTTTACGAAATCAATGGCTTTCTCAATTTCAAATTTTATTCCGAATTTTCTCTCGAAAAACGAACCAGCGTTTTCGATATCTCTCTTCAACATCTCCGGAGCATTTGCGTGGGAAACCGGCTCAAATTGTGGCCAGTCAATGATCCAAGGTTTTTCGCCGTCATATAGAATATTGAACTCGCTCACATCGCCATTTATCATGTCAGCTCCGTACGCCCTTCGGATATCATCCAAGATTTTTCTAAGTAGCTGCTTTGGTTTCTTGATATCCTCAACTGTACATTTGAAAAGCATCTTACCGTGAATTTCTGACATCACAACTGCATGCCTATCTCTCGCAATGAGATCAGGAACTTCAATACCTGCCTCTGATGCCTTTTTCAAACCAATGGACTCTTTCTGTGCGGCAGCGATGTTTATTGCAAGCCATTGATGCTGACTGATGGGATTGGTATATGACCTAGATCTACGTGTCGCGCGAAAGCTCACGCGACCTATTCGATAGAACTTTATCACAAGCTCTCGCCCCGAATCGCTCATAACCTCGAAAACATCGGACTCTTTGCCCATACCGATAGACTTGCCCATGCTCGAAATTACATTTCTTTTGACAAGGGAATTTAGGGCAATAGCATCAAGACCGGCGGTGTTCAAGACATAGCCGAACCTGCTTCGCATCACAAAACCCATGTAATTCAACCGGCTAAGTCTGAATTCGACTTGATCGAGATGGAGATTGGTCTCAGCTTCGATGAGTCTGGACGAGATCGCTTCGTGACCTGCCATTGATTTCTCGATCGCTTGCAGGACAGCCCAGTCTTCAGGCTCCAGTCCCTTGATGGCTTTGGCCGCCGTTTGGGCAGATGACAACTGATTTCTTCAATGAACTATTTTCGGAATTAATAATGACTATTAATCCGGAAGATAGGGCAAGCGTATCCGATCGATTACCGCATTAGCCTGTTATTTCTCCGATTCTCC
>JABDCJ010000032.1 GCA_013288145.1 Nitrososphaerota archaeon
AGTTGAATTACTGTTGCTCCGTTTCTGCTAATTTCAATTCCGCTGCTCGGGGCAACTCTCGAAGCTTCAGTTATTTCTTTTGCAAGTTGCTCAAGCTGTTCTTTTTGAATTATCTCGTCCGAGATCGGAAGATAGTCAAAATTTCCAGGCAATCCCTTCTTCGCATGCGGGGAGACACCTTCTTTGAAATGAACGCTCAAAGTATTACTGTCGAAATACTGTTCGAATTTAAGCCCCGAGGTCCTAATTTCGTTTCGACGGTGGTCAACCTGGATTCCTTCGGCCTTTCCAACTAGTGCTTGAACATAATCGGCGGTCAAAAGCACGGCGCCTCTTCGCTTTGCAATATCTCTAATCAAAGCGTCGATTCTTCCCGAGCCGGCCAATCGTATATCTTCGATCGAGGGTCTCTCGCCTTCAAAGGTAATCACGATTTTCTTTTCATTCGCCAGTTCCCGAATCAACGTCAGCTCTTCCAGTCCAGCGAATCCTTCCTCCCGGTGCTTCGATGCTTGTGCTTGTAGTTCATCCAGAGCAGCGATAGGGACAATTATTTCAGACTGTTCTGGAATCTCACCAGAGCTGATCATGGAAGTGACTTTACCATCAATTATTATGCTGGTGTCTAGAACTATAGTCTTCGTCAATTCTTGGAATTTCGTCTCCTCTTGATTTTTGAGCTGTGGTTTACAGGGATCCTTCAGTACTACGCATCATAGGAATCTTTACCCCTTTGTCCAATGCTACTTTCTTGGCTGAAGCATATCCAGCATCTACGTGTCGAGCAACTCCAGTTCCTGGGTCGCTAGTTAAACATCGATCTAAGCGTTTGTCCATTTCTTCAGTACCATCCGCCACAATAACGAGACCAGCGTGGATGCTGTAGCCAATTCCGACGCCACCACCATGATGTACAGAAACCCAAGAAGCGCCTGATGTTACATTCAGTAGTGCGTTCAGTATAGGCCAATCCGCGATAGCATCGCTTCCATCAGCCATACCTTCAGTCTCCCTGTATGGAGAGGCAACAGAACCTGAATCGAGGTGATCCCGGCCGATGACAATTGGTGCTTCAATGTCTCCCCTTGATACAGCCTTGTTAATCATTTTACCAAAGCGTGCTCGTTCACCGTACCCCAACCAACAGACTCTTGCTGGTAGCCCCTGAAAGCTAACACGTTCGTGCGCTTTCTCGATCCACCTCAACAGTCCCTTATTCTTCGGAAACTCCTCAGTGAGCATTTTGTCCGTCAGGAATATGTCTTCAGGATTTCCTGACAGCGCTGCCCAGCGAAATGGTCCTCGACCCTCGCAAAACAAAGGTCGGATATATTCAGGTACGAACCCTTTGATATGAAAGGCATCTTGGACTCCCGCATCATATGCCTGTTTCCGAATGTTGTTCCCATATTCGAAGGTCACTGATCCGGCAAGTTGCATTTTCAACATTGCCCTAACATGTATTGCAACAGAACGCATTGACTTTTCAATATACGCGTTCCTGTCTGATTGCCGCAAATCAGCTGCGCTGCGAACATCGTAGCCCGCCGGAATGTAGCCATTCAGAGGATCGTGAGCAGAGGTCTGGTCTGTTAGAATATCGGGTTTGAAACCGCGTGATACAAGATCTGGAAGAAGGTCTGCAGAATTGCCAAGCAAAGCAATGGATAGTTGTCGCTTTTCCTTACTTGCATCATGAGCTAGGGAGAGTGCTTCGGAAACTCTCTCGGTTTTCACGTCGCAATACTTCGTTCGAATCCTGCGGTCTATCTTGTCTGGATCAACATCAATGACGATCGCGACCCCATCGTTCAACGTAACGGCTAGTGGTTGAGCTCCGCCCATCTCACCGAGTCCTGACGAAAGTGTAACAGTGCCTGCAAGAGTTCCGCCAAATCTTCTATCCGCTACCGCAGCGAGCGTTTCATATGTTCCTTGAAGTATACCTTGAGTACCGATGTAAATCCATGAACCGGCAGTCATTTGCCCGTACATGGTCAGACCCTTGGCTTCTAGATCCCAAAACTGTTCCCAAGTTGCCCAGTGTGGAACGAGCATTGCATTTGTAATCAGGACCCGCGGCGAATGCGGAAAAGTCGTAAAAATTCCGACAGGTTTTCCCGATTGAACAAGTAATGTCTCGTCATTTTCGAGTTCCTTCAGACTTTCCACGATTTGGTTGTAACAATCCCAGTTCCTTGCAGCCTTTCCCGTTCCACCATAAACTATCAGATTGTCCGGATCCCTCGCTACTTCGGGATCAAGATTGTTCATTAGCATGCGCATTGCTGCTTCTTGATGCCAGCCTTTGCACGAGATATCCTTTCCACGAGGAGCCCGAATTGCGTTTCTTGTCATCGCGTTTTGAATTTGCCCAACCGGCGTTAATACCCTTCCCTTAGTCAATTCGCAGGATACTTTGCGATTGAAAGTTACCCCGACTATAATTTCCCAACGGAGCTCAGATCAAATACAATTTTATCCTGATACTTCTTATTGTCTTCAAGTTATGCAATCGTCCGATTCGAGACCCGACGTTGATTTAGTGTTGTTTAACATCGGTCAGCTTCTGAGTCTCGCCGGCACGTCTTCTGCACCGGTCAGGTTTCCCAGCATTGAAACATTAGGAGCTCTGGAGACTGAGGATCTTTGCGTTGCTTGCGCTTCCCAAAGAATAGTCTACGTAGGAAGGCGTTCCGAATTGACCAAGAACTTTTCTTCTTCACATGCAACTGAAATTGATTGTCGCCGCCGACTGGTGATGCCGGGATTTGTCGATTCCCATACTCATGCAATGTTTGCCGGGAGCCGGGAAAGAGAACTTTCAGCGAAGCTTGCCGGTAAATCCTACCTGGAAATACTTCGATCGGGTGGAGGCATTTTGAAAACTGTACACGACACCAGAAGCGCTTCTGATGAAGAGCTGATAACTCAGACCAATGACAGACTATCGTCGATGCTTTCATTCGGGACAACCACCGTCGAAGTAAAGAGTGGATATGCTCTAAATATCTCCGGGGAAATTAGGCTACTCGAGTTAATTTCTAGAATAAAGACAGAATTTGGTTACGATATTGAAGCGACACTTTTGTCGGCCCATGCAATACCCGGAGAATACACCGGTAAAACTTCCGCATACGTTTCAGAAGTTGTCGTACCCTCCGTAAACATCGCTGCTGAAAGAAGCTTGGCTAAGTTTTGTGATGTCTTTATGGAAGAGGGAGTATTCGGATATGAAGAGACCGAATCGATACTCTCACACGCATCTAGAATAGGACTACTAACTAAAATCCACGCTGATGAATTCTCGGATCAGAATGGAGCACAGCTTGGAGCAAATCAGGGAGTGGTCTCAGCTGACCATCTTGGTCGATCTTCGTTAGATGGAATTTCCGCCCTTTCGAGATCACGTGCTGTTGCCGTATTGCTCCCCGGAACTCTGTTTTCATCTTTTGTGGGTTCTTATGCTAAAGCTAGGCAATTCGTCGACCTCGGATTACCTGTAGCGATCGCAACGGACTTGAGTCCTAATAGCTGGATCGAGTCGATGCAGTTCGTGATTTCCCTTGCCTGCTATGGAATGCGATTGTCTGTCGAGGAAGCTATTACTGGCGCGACCATCAACGGGGCTCATGCGCTTTCCCGGGGACATGATGTTGGATCTATCGAAGCGGGAAAGCGCGCGAACATACTTATTTGCGATGTCCAATCTTACGAGCAAGTGCCATACAGAATCGCGACTAATGTCGTTGGAAAAGTAATTCGCGACGGGAAACTTGTCTCCCAAAAAAACTGAGTTGTTAGTTAGATCTGCTAGCATTACGGACCGCTTAGCAATCTCCCGCGAGCTAGATATCCAGCTGGATTCTTAATGTGGATGGAAAGAGACGGGTGGATATCGACGAATTTCTAGGGTTCTGTCACTTTGCGGTAAGATAATTTGGTCCCTTCACCTGACGTCGCTGTAGACAATAGATCTAGTGCTTGATACACAAAGAGGAATTTTTTTGCTACTATGCTTACTTCAATCGGATGAATGTCTCAGTTCGTCTTTAGATTTCGTCAAAATAATGCTCTTTCAAGAAAGGGAAATCAAAGGACTATTGCTTCGAGTTCTTCCAGACTTTTTATCGCATAATCAGGGGAATACTTTCTGAGCGCGTCGATGTGATAAAGGCCGGTAGAGACCGAAGCACATTTCATATTTGCCAGTCTGGCAGCTTCAATATCGATTGTCGAGTCGCCGACATAAAGTGATTCTTCTGGCGTGACCCGGAGCTCCTTCATCGCGTACAATAGGCCGTGAGGATTTGGTTTGAGCTTCTGCATTTCGTTTCGAGTAACTAAGATGGATAGATACGGTTCAAACCCGAATTCTTTGATTACAGATTCGACCGGTGCCCTGCCGCTATTGGTAACTATTCCGGTCAATATTTCAGCGTGCTTTATCTTACGCAATATGGGGACGGAATCAGGGTGAGGACGCGCCTGTGAAAGGGCCTCGAATTCAAAGCCGTCAAGCAGTCTGAAAATTGATGCGTGTATGTCTTTGAAATCGTGTTGGTTCTGTAACTCCTTGGATTTCATCCACTGTTCATTTGCCTGATCAATTATTTCCTGAGTCCGCATCGTCTCGGTCCAAAAACTGGAATCGTAACTCTTCCCCTCCAGAAATTCGATCATGGCGAGCCTGGACTCCTTTACTTGGAACTTGAATTCGACAAGGGTACCATCAAGGTCAAAGAGTACTGATTTGAAAGGGCGCTGTTTCAATAATCAACATCACGGCGTATGCTGGAACGATTTTAAGCACGGATAATAAACTCATTACCAGAAAGGTTTGGGTTTGGAAAGTACGTCTGGTCCGGATGATGAAATAATCTCGGATCAAGAAATTATCGGCCGAGGAACTTGGCTCGATCGCGTCGCGAAAGAAATTGTTGAACGCGAAAAATCGCTTCACAGATCTCTTAACAACATCCGGGTAGAGTCAGGTCTTGGCGCGTCTGGTTTCCCTCATATCGGCAGTTTAGGTGACGCAGCAAGAGCATATGGTGTAAAGTTAGCGCTAGAAGAGGCAGGATATCACTCGGAGCTTATAGCTTATTCCGACGATATGGATGCCCTCAGAAAAGTTCCCCCCGGATTACCCGAATGGCTTCACAACGATATTGGAAAGCCAGTATCAGAAATTAAGGACCCATTCGACTGTCATGGCTCCTACGGGGAGCATATGAGCTCTCTTTTGATTGATGCACTGGACAAGCTGGGAATGAAATATACCTTCCAGAGTGGATACAAGGCCTACAAAGACGGTTTGCTTGTAAAAGAGATCAAACTGATTCTTGAGCATGCTCAGGCAATCGGTAAAGAAATTGAAGAGGTAACCGGACAGACGAAGTACCTGGAAACTTTACCTTATTTTCCCCAGTGCTCAAACTGTAAGCGGCTGAATGTCGCGAGGCCATACAAGTTCGATCCAGAAGAAATGAGGGTTTACTACAAATGTACAGGTGACGAGATCGCAAAAAAATGGGTTGAGGGTTGTGGTCATGAAGGCTCTGTAGATATTACAAAGGGTGAAGGAAAGCTTCCGTGGAAAGTTGAGTTTGCGGCCAGATGGTCCGCATTTGACGTACGTTTTGAAGCGCACGGAAAAGAGCTAACTGATTCTGTCAAGATAAACGATTGGATATCCGACAACGTGCTTTCGTTTCCTCATCCGTATCACGTTGTCTACGAACTCTTTCAGGACAAATCCGGAAAGAAAATGTCGAAATCGGTTGGAAATCTGGTCACGCCGCAAAAATGGTTAACACTCGCGAGTCCACAATCGCTGATGCATGTTTACTTCAAGAGAATTGTCGGTGCGAGAAATATTTCGGAAGAAGACGTGCCACTCTACATGGAGGAATACGATCAGCTCGAAGATTTGTACTTTGGAAAAACAAAGGAAACAAACTCCATGAAAGCAGCTCGCCTCAAAGGTCTTTACTACTATTCCAATTTATCCCGGCCGCCACAGACCATGCCACAGCACGTTTCCTACAGGTTGCTAGTCGACCTCGCAAATGTTGCTCCCCAGGATAATCCGGTCGAATTTATAGAAAAAAGACTTCTTGACTACCGGGTGGTTCGAGAAATTACCGAAGAAGTAAGGAAGAGAATCGGTTACGCTCTAAACTGGGCAAGAGAATTTTCTCTACAGGAAACAATTGTTGAGCTCACCCCGGCGGAAAGAAAGGCTGTACTTGAGCTTAGCTCGAAGCTCCTTGAGATCCCGTGCGAGCCGGAGACTGTTCAGAACCTGATTTTTGACATATCAAAATCAATTGATCCAAAACCAGGACCCTTCTTCAGAGTGCTTTATCTGACTTTACTAGGAGTTGAAAAAGGACCAAAACTGGGGCCTTACATCGTGGATGTTGGATGTCGAACAACCTCTGAAAAACTGAAGAAGGCCAGGGAAAGTAAAAGCCTTATGGAATAACAAATGATCCCGGCTGGTCTTTTTGAAATTTCGCTGGAATAGCACAACTTCTCCACGGTGCTGGAATCCAGTTAATCTGACCATGTCGCGTCATCATCAACCAACTCCCCCAGTCTTGAATAATGTGTTTCTGAATCGAAAATACTTTTTTTCTATAGAGGTTACTTAGGCGATCAATACGAACATCGCGAATAGATTGATCTAACCATGGCTGCATTTCATAATTGATTTCGGTCCCGGAATATTCGAAAACTGATATGCAATTGCTTTTATAGATCTTTGTCTTTTTTGTTTGCCACGATAACTATATGCGAAAGATTATCGTTGCCCTAATTGCTACATTATTTCTCTACGGTTTGTCGATTCCAATATCAACAGCGGCTGGATTGATCACCGGAACTGCTACCAAGTGTACCGCTCCTGCTCCAGAGCAGTGTTATTACGTTATAGCTGGCAAGACAGGAAATGGCTTTGCGCAAACAAATTCATACTTCGTCTTTTTCCAGCTCCCGGGAGAAGCAAAAGAAACGGTTGGCCAGCCATTCCATTGGCACGCAGCTTCAGTTACCGGTAGTACTACAATTGGGTAGGGACATTTACCGCGACTGATGTTAATACCGGGAAGGTAGTTGTAGGGTCGACCAACACGTTCGTAAACATCAGTGTTCGCTGCTCAAGAGGTTGTTCCACTTCAATCACACTCATCAATGGCTCTATTTCGTTCAATCCAACAAATCAGGATCCAACGATAACCTCCGTAGTCTGCGTTCCATCTAGCATTTTCTCCGGAGATTCGACCACTTGCACTGCTACTGTTCATGATACAACGAATCCTGCCAGCATTCCAACTGGAACAATAACCTTCGCGACTTCGGTTGGTTATTACGGCACATTTAGTAATGGAGGGATTTGTGTGCTTTCTTCTGGCACTTGTTCAGTCCAGTTCATGTCTAGTGATGAATACTCGGGCACTTTCCAAATAAATGCCGCCTATTCGGGGGACTCAATTCACTATTTGAGCAATGGAAACTCGGCCGTCTACGTCACTTCGAGCGATAATTGATGAAACTGTATGACTGCGCCAAGCGATTTAGAATAGTGCCTCCGTAAACCCTTATTTCATGATTTCATGGCCTAGAGCCAAAGGGCCCGTAGCCTAGCATGGATTAGGGCGTTGAATAATCGCGCAAGCCTCCGAAGCCGAAGGTCGTGGGTTCAAATCCCACCGGGCCCGTTTTCTTTCGACTACCTTGGAAGATTTCAAAGAGGACAAGCCAGAGACCCAAGGTGTGGTAGCTTCGAGATCCAGTTGTATGAGGATCAGAAAAAAGGATGCCTAGAATGTCAAACCTCCAAAAGAAAGCGAGGTTAGGTTCCAATGAGAAAAAATTTCGGTGGTGGAATAAGCTCCACCATTTTTTCGTCAGGTCCCCTGATCGGTCTCGAGTTGCTGCTGGCGTTTCTTTTTCTTCGAGATCATAGTAGGCTGAGCAGCTGAATTTGCAACAACTATTGGTGTCTCCTCATCGGCCGATTTTCCAGTAAGAGCTTCGGCGGTCTTTTTCACATAGTTCTTGATATCCTTCAGATGAAGCGAGTCCATGAACTGCATTCGGAGTTTGGTAATTTCATTTGCGATAAAATCTGCCTCCTTTATTCCGTCGGCGGTCAGTTTTACTCTTTGAAGAGCCCTACCGGGTCGAGGCCTTCCCTCCTGATCTCTTTCATAGACTCCACTGCCTGCGCTTGTGGTAACGTAAAGAGCTCCAAAGCCGAAGAGCCTGCCGATCAAACCGGTATTGCTGCTTACGTCGCTGATCGAATCAATAGTAGTTTGAAAGGTTGAGCTGCCTCCAAATCGTTTCGTTATGATCAAACGCCTGTCTGTATAGTACATTCTTTGTCCTTTTGTGTAATAGTAAGAGCAGATAATTATGAGGATCCCGGAAAGAATTGTCAGGCCAGCAGCAGCCAGTGCATATCCGCCAAGATACGATATGCCGGTGCCAAGCCAGGGAACGAACTGTGACACTGCAGAAGACGGACTCAGCACTTGTACAAGACCTGAAGTTGCACCCGCTCCCGCGCTAGAAATCGCACTCAGAGTCGAACCAATATTTGCAACAGCGTTTGAGATGATCAGAATTACGTAAAGTCCAATTAAAGCCTCGAAAATCGTCTTGGCTAGTCTCGCGACGCTGTCCAGACTACTAACATACAGCAGAAAGATTGCACCAAAAGTCACAATGAGGGCTAAAACGTTTTCAAAAGCCAGCGAAATTCCTGCTACAACAATCAGAATCCCAATCAGATAAGACCGGAATTGAGACATGGGATGAATTCCGGACTCTCCTTCGAAAGTTTCATTCTCCGCAAGGTGAAGAATTGGATCAAACCCCTTGGTTTCTGTTCGATATGTTCGGTCAGAGTCAGTTTCAGTATTGTAATCAGCTTCCATAAGTTACTCGAAAGCAATTACAGCGCCGTTCCTATTTATGTCCCGGACAACTTTTATCGGGTACAGATTAATGGCAGTCTGCTACATACGGTTGGTTCAGGTTAGGACATTGGATCTAGATTCACTGAATCTTATTCCGGTAAACATTATTTGACCTTTCTGATGCGACTGTCTGATCTGACGATCTAAAAAAAATTGAACGCGGCGCGGGCTTCTTTTCTGATTCGTCTGATCAATTCCGATTATTTGTTTTTCCATGAGGGACTTGGAGAACCAATCGAGGGATGGCTTGTCCATTAGCAATGATCGGGAGAATGTAAAACATGAACGGACGTTCCAAACCTAATCACAATGCAGTTCGTGAACAGGCCGATGCGTCTCATCTTAGCTCCGCATCCGGGCATTTGATATCTCAGGTTTGGAGCCAGAAGAGGCCCTAAAACATCTTCGCGCGTGCCTACGATAGTAATTTCTTGAGATTTCGGTTCGGAATCAGAATTTGAATTTCATCCTAAGCTTTCCAAAGACCCAATCGTTTTTGTAATAGCCTTAAAACCGACCCCCCCTAGCGCAACCCCACGCGCGTGCGTGAAATCGTAATTTTACAAATTCATTAGAACCCTGTTAATGCTCTCCACCCAAGTCGAACGGTGCGTACCCAATTTGTAGTACTGCATTTCGAGTACATCATGATGATTTTATAGTTGCCTTAAAACCTGGGCCCCATATGATCGATCCAACAGGGAGAGTGCGAAAGCAATTTCGTTTTTCCGGATCCATTGAACGTTCATTTGCTTTATTATTCCATTTTTGCCGCGATCGCGCAGAGGCGCATTTCTGCGTACAGAAGAGCTTGAAACGAGCTCCTTGGCGTCGAAGGCTATTGCATGCTTCAGACTTTGGAAAGATTACTCGTTACGCTCGATTGAAAATATACTTTCTGCACTCATGAGACTTCAAGTATCAAGGGGAACGTTTTACCTTTCTGGGCCTCTTTTCAGCTTCATTGCCCGATTAGCCTAGATAAGACTACGAAAAAGAGTACCGGTTTCTGCCTAACTTGCTGCCCTGTCTCTTTTCAAATAAGACGAAGCTGGAAACAAAATTTCGAAATTGATAAATCTCGCGCGATAGCCGGATTCATAATCGAGGGTGCGGTTTCCAACAAATGACATCTCCAGAGCCGGTTAGCGAGCGGGCAGTCTTTTTGTCGCAGGACGAAATCCCGACTTCGTGGTACAACATCCAAGCGGATCTTCCGGAACCTCTGCCGCCTCCGCTGAACGTTCAGACTCTGGAGCCAATGTCCCCTGAGCCCCTATTCAGGTTGTTTGCGAGAGAGCTTGTTGCGCAAGAGGTTTCTCAGGAGAGATGGATTCAGATTCCGGACGACGTGATGGAAGCGTACCGGTGGTTACCTAGGCCGACGCCGCTAATGCGAGCTTACCGTTTAGAGCAATACCTCCGAACGCCAGCGAAAATATACTACAAGTGGGAGGGCGTAAGTCCTGCGGGCAGCCACAAACCGAACACTGCACTCGCCCAGGCGTACTATAACAAGAAGGAAGGAACGGAGCAACTCGTAACAGAAACAGGCGCGGGTCAGTGGGGATCAGCCTTAGCGATGTCTTCCGCCTATTTTGGATTGAAATGCCGCGTCTATATGGTAGCTGCAAGCTACAAGCAAAAGCCCGGCAGGAAAATAATGATGGAGACCTGGGGGGCTGAATGTTTTTCTTCGCCGAGCAACAATACGAAATTCGGCAGGGATCTTCTCTCTAAGGATCCTAACGATCCTGGCTCACTGGGTATCGCAATAAGCGAGGCAATACAGGATACTCTTACCGACGAGAAATCAAGATACGCACTCGGTTCAGTTTTGAATCATGTCCTGCTCCACCAAACGGTCATCGGACTGGAAGTGAAAAAACAGCTTGATTTGATCGATGTAAAGCCTGACATGATGGTCGGGAACATCGGCGGAGGATCTAACTTTGCCGGCTTTTCGCTGCCTTTCATGGGGGAGAAACTGAACCAGAAAAACGAAATTGACTTTGTTGCCTGCGAATCAAAAGCCGTCCCTCACACTACAAAAGGCAAGTACACTTACGATCATGGAGACACCGCAGGTATGACGCCGCTACTCAAGATGCTTACTCTCGGCAAGGATTACAAGAACCCGCCCATTCATGCGGGCGGCCTGCGATACCATGGAATGTCTCCGATTATTTCGTACCTGATCAATAAGGGATACATGCGCTCGGTTGCGTTTGGTCAGAACGAGATCTTCGAAGCCGGGACGATATTTGCCCGAACTGAGGGGATTATTCCAGCGCCCGAATCTGCACACGAGATCAAGTTCGTTATCGACGAGGCATTAAGGTGCAAGCAGACGGGCGAAAAGAAAATCATAGTCTTCAACAACTCGGGACACGCTCTGCTGGATCTGGCTGCTTACGAGGCGTTCCACGATAGAAAGCTCGAAGACTGGGAGCCGACTAAAATCGAGTATCCAACGTACGTAAAGTAATCAGTTAGGAATTATCTTGAGAGACTGATCCGTCATCCGCATTGAATCGGTAGCCTTGGCGGAATTCATCACAGCCCTAACGGCATCAACGTTTTCCGGGGTGACTATAGCTTCTTGGTGGACGGCCATGAAGAAGTAGATCTCATTTCCGATTACTTTGATTGAATCCTTCCATACTACTGCCTCGAAGACATCGTTACGGGGACGTCCCAGTTCTCTCGCTAGATCCATAACGTTAGCTGTAGATTTGATTCCATCTTTCTTGCTAGAAACTGTCATCACCCGTGGAGTGTTCGAAATCGTCTCTACAACGCGGTCGTCAGTTGGCGGAGTTCCCTTGATAGAGACAATTAGCGAATGGAGATGCATGTGGGTTGTCGGAATCTTCATCGCCATGGAAATCACGGGAAAACCCGGGAGAACAGTGTTAACATCCGGTCCGTGGTGCGAAGGGATGGAAACCGGATCCAGAACGACGGCATCGATCGGACCCTTGCTGCTCTCGTCAGGATCAGCTGCTCTCCTTGCTATGACGACATTCGCTTTCGAAATCGAAAATTCCTCGTCTATGGAGTGGAGTACCCTGCACAAAGCCGTTGTATTGCAAGAAACAACCCTTACGAATTTCCTGCCGACTGCCTGGTCGTAATTGCACTGGGCTACAAACGAAGTTTCGGCAATGTTGTGGTCTTCACCGCCTTGAAAAATCGCCTTCTTTCCCAAAGATTCGTACATCTGTTTGTTCTGGCTACCAACGTCTTCAGGAGTGGCGTCTATGACGATATCAGCCTGGGATACTAG
Source organism: Nitrososphaerota archaeon (assembly GCA_013288145.1). The sequence continues at coordinate 12,280 of JABDCJ010000032.1, forward strand.
ATCTCTCGAAAGTCCGGCACAGGGAATTCCAAAATCCTTGAACAATTTCTCGCCTTTTTCGTCAGCGGCAAAAACCCTGTACCCTTTTTGAATGGCAGATCGGGCTTTGTAATCGGGCTTTACTTTTGCAACTCCAACCAATTCCATGTCGGACTGGAGCGCGACTGCGTCAGCTACTCTCCTCCCGATGACGTTGTAGCCGTTGACCGCAACCTTGATCGTCAATTTCCAATCTCCAGTTTTACTTTCTTTTCGTAAGCCTCCAAAGCTTCTATCAAGGGCAATCTTTTGCCACCCATAAAGAGAACTAAAGCACCACCCGCCGTGCTGACGTGGTCAATCCACTCTTTGATACCGAACCTCTGCAATGCGGCACTAAGATGTCCCCCGCTAACTATAGTAGTTCCGAAGGATGACGCCATGGCTCGAAGTAAGGACTCAGTTCCCAGCCCGAACCTGGGATCTTCGAATAATCCCGGAGGCCCGCTCATGAAAATTGTACCACTGCTTCTTATGATACGTGAGTAGTGGTCGATTGTTTTTGAACCAATGTCGTAAACTCTATCGCCGGCTCTAAGATCCTCGACGGGTATCTCCACTCGTTCATTTGAGCGATCCACAGCAACATCAACGGGCAGTTGGAACGTGTCAGGATAATCAGCCATAAGGAAAGTAGCACGTTCGACCATCTTTTCCTCATTATCGATGCCGATATCGTATTCGATTTTCCTAGCACCTTTCAAGAACGTGTTGGCAATCAACCCGCAGAGAAGAACTTTATCCGCTCGCTTATTTGCAATCAGAGTGTCGATTGCTTCCAATCGGTCAGAGACTTTAGCGCCCCCGAGTACAGTTGTAAATGGAGCCTTTGAAACCGTCATTATGCGATTTAGCGCTTTGAGCTCTTTGCTAACCAGCCTGCCGGCGCAGGTTGGAAGGAGATAAGAAAAACCAACAATCGAGGGATGAGCCCTGTGAGCGGTAGGAAATGCATCTAGTACACACGCGTCAAAGTGCTTTACAAGACGTTGTACCAGGATCGTCTTCGAGGCTGCGACCGGAGTGAACTCCATATTTTCCTCGGCGGTGAACCTCAAATTATCCAAAAGCAAGACTTCGCCGGTTCGAAGAGAATCAATTTCCTTTACGGCCGTGGGACCAAAAATGTCGTCTGCGAACTTTATTTTCTTTCCCAGGATGTTGCTCAGAGCATCAGCGTGCTGCTGCATTCCAATGTAATCATCACGGCCAACTCTTCCCTGGTGAGAGCCAACGACTACTCTGGACTTGTTTAGGTCCCGGATTGAAACCGAGGCTTCCTGAATCCTGTTAAGCTCCATGAGTTTTGAGGTTGCAGGATCGAGCGGGGTGTTCATGTCCACGCGAAGAAATACTACCTTGCCTTCAAGAGGAAGATCCTCGATTGTCAGCATTGGGGGTGTTGTGCTGTTTTTTTGGTTCCCGCACCTATAACAGTTACGAAAAAAAATACTACTATAGCGAAAAAAGAATATCTCTAGAGGAGAAAAAACTTCTAGAAATTCTCTTCGATGTAATCGAGCCAGCTCTGGTAGATCATTTCCGACTCTTCCAAGCTCCGCTCTTTTGAAACGGAACCGTCCTCAACTTCCACAAGGTAAAAATCGATCTTTCCGTCTCGTAGCGTGCCAGTCATTACAACCCTCGGCGGAGATGTGTCGCCTTTTTCCAGAACCTCGGGAAAAACCGGAACAAAGCTTAGAGTCACGTTGTTATCGTGAATGTATATGTCGTAACCACCTTGGTTTTTCGCATATCTTTCCAGTTTCTCCAAAGTTACGTTTAGCTTTGACATCGTCGATTTTGTCCTAACTTTGAATATCTGGTTCGATATCGAATGCGATATCCAATGTACATCCGCTATGGAATCTTGTTAATCTAGACAATCGAAAAACTATCTCACGTTTTGCTAAGTAGAAATTTACACTTGTCGATAATAAATCGTCTTTGAAATCTCGAGTCTTGATGCAGCACTTTCTTAATTTGGAAAAGTGTACTTGCGGAGCTTACAGATATCTTGCGGTCAGAGAACATAAGAAAAGCTACGAAATATATCTGATCCATCATCGACATTTCACGACCGGTCAGGATGTTCGCAAATACTCCAAGCTCGCATCAATTCCAAAGTTCAAAATAAACATCCATGACCAGCGAGTAGATCAGCAACCTAAAGACAAGAGCATCCAGTTGAGCAATGAGCAGGTCTTGTTGCTAAAGTCAGTCCTTAGGAAATTAGGGTCACTACCTGATGAACCCACTGAAATAGAAGAAAATGCCGAATTAACTGCCCCGGAATCAATCGAAGATCCCCTGCTCATCGAAACTAACCTTGCGTGACCCAACAAAGTTGTCCTCAGACACCACGGTGTCAGCGGGCAATAATTACCCCTGTCCAGCGACCCGATCCTTCTGAAGTTAGGTCTATTTTGTCTGGTTACGCCTTTACTGCAAGTTGGTAATTTTGCATAGCGGCATTTCCGCTTACGAAAGAAAGAGTCTAGAAATGCAGGTTGCGCAGTTAGAATTACTCTTCAGAGGGGCATCCGATTTCCGACCTTTATCACGCTCGCGACCACCGCGTGATAAATCCGAAAATGGCGATTCAGAATAATTCGAAGCTTAACAGACACCGGACAGTCATACAAAATCGAATGCGATATCGATGTCGCTATGCCGTCATTAAAAATCATAATGTTCATAGTCGTCATCTAGATCGAACTCGATTGTTTTTCTCTTGGGTTCCTTTTTCTTCAGTTTATCCAGGTCCGAGTCTTCGGACTCTTCAGTTTCTTCTTCGATGCTTTTCTCCGGTTCAGGCCCGACTACTTCCACAGAAGTTTCGAGCGGGCTTTTCTGTTCTATGTTTTGAATGGTTGGTACGCGTTTCTCTATCTCAGGCTCTGGCGCCGCAGAGGGAGTGTCATCAAGTACTGCGAAAGCGAGCGGATTCGGAGGAGAGGAGTCCGACTTACTGGACGTGATCTTTTCGAGCTGGGAAACAGGGAGTGGAGCGATCTCCGGTGCGGTCTCGATTCTTGATTTCTGGAAGTAATCATTGACAAGGTCTATGATTTGTTCACCGATAGACCGACTGCCGTTAGAAGAAACTATCATCACGCCGTAGGCCTTGCTAACAGCTTCTTCTTCCTTTGAAGGAGGCGTAAGAGCGATGAGCAGTGTGAAAGTAGGGTCAACGTCGTACTTCTTCGCAAAGAGCCCGATGATGTCCTCCTCTTTTGGCTCGAAGGTAAAGTTGGCGACGACCAGTGCTGAACTCTTCCTAGCTACGATGTCGAAGTTGTGGGTCGCGCCAGATTTGCCGATAAGGTCACTCTTCAATCCCACCTCAAAGCCAGCGTCTTTGAGCGTGTTGACGATGGAAGCTAGAGGTAATGTTCCCTTTGCCACAGATCTCTTGGTCTCTTCGGAGAGCTCGAACTCGAAGATGGGCTCGTAGCGCGCTTCCTTGTAGGTGAAGACATCGTCACAGGAGTTGCACTTGTGGCTCATCCTTGGCGCTTCGAATCTTGATCCGCAGGAGTTGCACTCGAAGCTGGTACCGATCTTCCGGTAGTCTACCTCTCCGACTGTGTTCTTGCACTTTGGACAGATGAGCAGGTTCCCTTTCTGGAACTTTTCCTTCGAACCGATGTAGCCGCACCTGACGTGCTCGATGATAGAGGCCTTGCCAATGTCGAAGGAAGAGCACCTCGGACAATTGTATTTGGAGTAAACCGAAGGGCTGCCGCAAGTCGGACAGACGATAACTTTGTCCAAAAGTTTGGACTTTAGAATAACCGCAGACTTTAGCTTATCCAGAAACTCCTGAATTTGAGCTTCTGATTTCTCTGGAAATACGTTCGATAGTGCAGGGTAGGACAGACCTTTGATGTCCAGCTTGGGGGTAATAAGATAGACACCCTGGTCAACCATCCTCTGAACTACCGATTGTACCTCCTGATTGATCAGTAAAGCATCCTTATCAGTAGCCTCGACTTTCTTCGACATTTGCTTTCACCCCCCTTTTTGCTGATTTTCTGACTCTGTTTTGATTACCTTTGAGGTCCTCGAATTCTTATTCTCTTCATCATCTTACGCCAAAGATTCCAAAGCCAGGAGCGTTGAACACGATGAGCGTAATTATCAACAAGATCAAAGAGTGCCTCAGACCGGCTGAAGCAGATCCTTCGACTATCTTGCCTGCGACGATTCCTCCAAATAGTGATTCGAACAATCCTGCGAGAAAGAAGATCGACTCAAAATAAACGGGCGAGATCGAACCCAGATTTATGGAAAAGTGGCTACCGCCGCCCCCGAATGCAGTCCCTTGCGTCGCAGTTGGCAGCTTGTTCAGAGGAGCTATGAACTGGGTCGTGATAATGAGCGCGATAACTAGGAAAATGAGAATCGAAATGTACACGAGTTGAGTGTATGGTCTCAATTCGGATTGCTTTTCTTCCGTGTACTGTTCGAGTCCATTAAAGAGAATGACGCTGGAGTTCAGCACGTCATGCATCTTCCCGCCGGCAGAATAAGCTTCGACTATAATGAGTCCTACTTGGACCATGAATGGATGCTTTAGCTTCTTGCAAGATTCCATGACAGAGTCCCGGAAATCGTACCCGAGTGTGAACTTTGTCATTGCGATTCCCATCTCCTTTGATATGGGACCGTAATCTGAGGTGGAAGCCCGGATTAGCGCAGCTGGTAGAATGATTCCAGAATCGGTGCTCTCAAGTATGTCTCTCAGAAATCTGGGGATGTTTTTCTCAACCGATTTCACATACTTGTAGTTGTTGAAAGAGACGTAAGCAACTGGAATTAGCGCGATTATCAGGCCCAGTCCGATAATCGTATCTGTGAGAGACGCACTCGGACCAATTGGCAGAACCCAGGGGCGGCTGAAAAGAGTCCACAGCGAACCGTCTATTCTAGTCGCATTTCCCGACGGTATAATGTAAGGCACGGCCGGCCGGTATTTCCCGAGTGAGAATCCCAGAACGAGACTTATGATGATGCAAATGCCTGCTGAAATGAAAGTTCCGTATCTCCAGTTGTCATCAAAGAATCTGGAGCTGTCTTTCTTTGACCACTCCTCGAACTCTTTCTTCGACGATTCCTTTCGCTCGGTGTTTTTTTCGAGTTGCATTTGTTGTCTAATCACGCCTTTGATACTACAGAGTCGAGAAGGAGCACGAACATTACCGAGAGAACCGGGACGCCGATGAACACGATGAGATTGATTATAGAAATTGGATTTGGAAGTCCACCCGCCGGAAGTAATCCGAAGATAGCCATCATTACTATGAAAATGATTGGTCCAACGACGACAACCGTGATGTAGAGTTCAGCCATGACCGCAAGACTTCCGATAGTTTTTCGAAGCTTGTCTCTCTTCTCTTGAAGCAGCCTTGCCGATTCGAACATTACGAGGTCGTGGATTGATCCTGTTGTTTTGTGTGCGACCGCTATGCTTTCGAGCATCTTTGAAAACGCGTTCGATGGCGAATGTTGCGCAACTTCTGCCAGCGCGGTTTCTGTGTCTAACCCGAAGACCCGGATATTTCTGAGAAATCTTCTCGCAAGATCGGCCATTACTGGGTTGGATTCAGAGGTCGCCAAACGATCGAAAAGCCTCTCGAGATTCATTCCTGCCGCTGCTAGTACACCCAGGATTCCAAACGAGTACGCAAGCTGTCCTTCCAGTTTTGACTTGTAGCTCCTGCGCTTTATGAGAGGAATAGCGAGCCAAAGGACAAGGACCAGGGCGACTGTCACAGCTGACAATATTGCGCTGCCAAGTAAGGAAAGTGCAAGCGAGCCGTGAGGAAATAATTTGATTTCGAGAATAAGCGAAACCAAAAAGGCTGGAATTGCAGATACGAAACTCAAGAGAAATCCGGTTGAAATGTACGCCTCGAAGATTTCGGAGATTCCGGACTGTCCGTAAGACTCTCGAAATTCGTTAAATCCCGGTAGCCTGCTTGATAGAAGATTGTAGGCGAATTTTTCAAAGCTGTTTCTCTCGTGAACTCTGATTTCCTCGGCGTCCCTCTTGGATTTCTTCTCATCCTCTTCCTGCTGCTTGTCGTCTGAATTGCGAGAAAATGAGATCTTCCTTCGCTCTTTATGCTCGCTTTTTGACTCTAATTCTTGGGGACGATCCACTCCCTCCGCCTGCATTACGATGCCGGACGAAGTATCTTGCTCGATAACGTGCTCGCTATCGCTCTTGGCATCCGCTTTTTTGTGAGTTTTTGCAAACGGGTTCTTAATTTTGATTTTCATTCTGCCAGTCCTCGCCCAGACGTGCCATTTCGTATACTTCTGTCGGATTATAGTAGTACAGTCGGATAATGTCAGATACATCCTTATACGTTCTAATCTTCTTATTGAGCATCCACTCCAGAATCTGTTGCTTCTTCTCCATTTCGGAGTAAACTTCTTCTTCGGGAATGTGTTTTGCATCCGCAATCTGCTTGAACACGTTGCTTGTGCCCTTCATGTCGAAGGTATCCTTCAGCTCTCCAGTCCACTCAAACAAAGTGTTTAGCTGAGTGCTGTGAGTTTGGTCATTGAAGGCGATAACCTCGCTCAGATTCACAGACCTCCTCGAGAATTTTTCTCCGATCTTTACCCTCGACATCATGACTAGCGTGCTCATCAATGGTAGCAGCATTCCAGGTATGTCCATTGGCTTTGTGAGCATTCTTTTCACAGCGGTCGAAACGCTGTCAGCATGGATGGTAGATATGCCGCCGTGCCCGGTTGAGATCGCTTGAAGTAGGGTGTATGCCTCCTCTCCCCTGATTTCTCCGACGATGATGTAATCGGGGCGCTGTCTAAGTGCCGATTTTAGCAGGTCGAAGAGACCCAATTCAGCTACGCCGGATTGATTTGACTCCCTCGTTACCATTGGAATCCAGTTCTGATGAGGAAGCTTCACTTCTCTAAGCTCTTCAATAGTAACTATCTTCATTTCCGGTTTGATGAACATCGCGAGAGCTCCGAGAGTTGTAGTCTTACCTGATGCGGTTGCGCCAACGATCAGGAGCGATTTCAGGTTCTCGATGCAGATCCAAAGGTAAGAGCCGATGCGAGGAGAAATTGTTCCCCATAGCATCAAATCAACTATCGTCGGCGGTTCTTCCCGGAACTTTCTGATCGTAAATGTCGAGCCGCGCTTTGACACTTCATCCAGCGTGAGATGGGTCCTGTACCCTTCTGGTAAGCTGCCTTCGAGAATGGGCTGCGCTACGGTAATCTGACCACCGGATTTGTATGCGAGCCTGATGATGAAGGAGGCGAGTTCCTCCTTTACCGGAAACTGGACATTGGTGGGGATGCTTTCATAATCCCGGTGCCAAACGTAAATTGGAATTCCAACACCATCGCAGGAAATGTCCTCAATCCTGGGATCGCGCATCAGGACGTCAATCTTCGAATACCCGAGAAAATCTCGTTTGAGATAGTACAGTATTTTGTCCTGCGCGTCTTTCTTGATGTCAATCTTGTAGTCCTTGATAAGTCTGAACGTGTTGAGATCTAGGTACTTTTCGATCTTGTCCTGACCGTAAATTACTGAAAGCGGTGCCTTGACTTCCTCGAGAAGTAGCCTCTTCAGTCGCTCAATCTTTCTTTTTTCGTCCTCTTCCAGAGTTGGCTCTATCACTTCGTACGTCGTAACGTTCGACTGCGATCTAATCGCGACATTTCCAAACGGAGGGTTTACTTCGTAAAAATCTCGAAGTACCGTCTCGGCCTGAGATACGTTGTAAGAGTGAGAGACAACTGGCTTTGCAATCCTTGGTCTATCGGTCGGCTCTGCAGATTGACGCTCGCTCATCCGGCCGATCCGGCCTCCGCTTCTGCGGTATAATCACTGAATGAGAACGAAAAATCGTGACCAGTACAGTCCAGTCTAGGCATCTATTCCTCGATCGAGACCCCGACGAGAAATATTAACCTGCTTCCTAGCTCTCAATCTCATTCGTTACTGATTTGACGCGCCACGAGAAAAGCGCTCAGTAGATTTGAGTACGTACTCCATATCCTTTGAAGACTTGCCCCGCCCGTCGATCATCTCATCTAACTCTCGTCTCGCCGACGAGATTTTTTGAATAGTATCAGAAGAGAGGCGGTTAACGACCTGAATTGTCTCCGAGAGGCTGAACTTTCGATTGTATGCTTGCTCGAGTATCTTTTTCGTGCTTTGGAGCGCGTTGTATACCTCATAGTCCACGCGTATGCTTGTATACGGTTTTTGCATATTTTCTGGCATTGGAGTTATGCAGTCATGGTTATAGAATGAAATTATATAAGATTTGTATGCAAACACAAAATGCATCCAAAAGTAAAACTCGACGACGGAACCGTCGTCACGATAATAGACCTACCAGCCAGAAACGGAATGCTAGCAAGAGTCTTGGGCCGAGTCACAAGGAGATACATGATCGAACTTTTCGAGACCGGTGAGAAGCTCGTTGTCGAGCGCTCGCAGATTCGCAAGAACGCGATGCACCACCTGAACAATCCTACGCACCGCGAGACCGTTGGCTAGACTATCGGGACCAAACCGATTTTTCCGGTCGCTGTGGTGTCCCTGATCACGCCGTGGAGCACGGACAACGGTTTTGAAGTGTACAGGACCGGCGTGCCGTGGATCATCTCGAGGCGCATGTCGCTGTCTGAAAAAGCCCGAAGTTCAGGGAGCAGCTTTACGCTGGGCGAGGTAATCTGAACCCGAATGTTTCCCTTCGATTTCAGCCCCGCGATTGATTCTGTCAAGATCTTTGAAACAGCTTCTGCACCATAGAGGCCCTCGAATGCGTCCTGCGACTGTACAATCAACACTGGTTTGTTAGGCGTTCTCTTCTGAATTTCGTCGAGCTTCGAATTTGTGAGCTGGGAATCTACCTTCATTTCTCCCTGAAGCGAGGACGATTTCTTTGCCTCGGATGCATCATAACTCAAAACTGATATTGAACGCTCGATTGTCTGGTCGGATAAGTTCGGAAGCATTGCGCCGAGATCTTCTTTGGATGCGCCAACAAATGGAATGTAGAGAACGCCGTGGCCTGTGTTGACAAAGTTTGAGAGCAGGGTGCGCAAGAAAAGCGATTTTACCTCATCTGGTACATCGTTCTCTGCTTCAAGCAAATTGAAACTGCCTCGCCTGAAACCTCCGCCGAGCAGAAGATCGAGAGAAGGACTTCCCGTTGAATAGAATTTTCCTCTAGAATCAATCGGAGCTCCGACTTGGTCTTGTGACGTTCCATTGGTGGTTGAAACCTTGAATGGAGGCAGATACCTGAATTTGCCGGAGTCAAGAGTGAACAAGAACCTCGATTGCATGATGCTGACACCGCGAAGTTTCTTCAACTCTATTTCTCGAACTATCCTCCCTTGGTGGTACTTCCTTCTCAAAACGACGACGCCATCCAGCAAGTAATCGAGATCGGTCTGCTCGCGACGCTCGGTGACGACTACAAAGCGCGCGTCGTAGTCTTCCACGAGCTTCGAAATTTCCTCCACTCCAAGAGTGTGGGACTCGAAAAACAACCCTTCCCAGCTGTCCAGGACGACAAAGGGATTTGCAACCTGCTCAAGGTACTGTCTTAGTCCGGATATGGCGCGCACTCCATCCATGCGCCTTGAATCTTGAAAGCCGATCTGCTGCTCTTCCAGACGCGGTACAGTGCCGTATTTGCCCTGCACGACTTCGAAGTGAGGCTGGTGGCTCTTGAGGGTCTTTGCAGATAGCCTAGTTGACTGGTAAACGGACTTGAATCCATTCTTTGAATGATAATCTAGAAGCTGCAGGACCAGCGACGTTTTTCCTGTTCCAGGATCGCCTCTAATCAGGACTGACCTGCCTCCTGTTGCGAAGAAATCCAAAAGATAGGTCGATGCAACTTCAAGAGACGGAGAAGAATCCTCAGCACCTTGATCAGCACCCGAAGAAGCGGTTTCTGATTGCTGACTTCTCATGGGCGATCTCCGCGAAGACCTGCTTTCTTCACTCAAATTACGACAATGCGCTCCTTAGATTCTCGGAACGAAGATTCTAGCAATAATCTTTCAGTCCACCCGCGGATCCTCTCGTCAATATAAATGCGTATTCAGTTTTCGCCCGAATTACTTAACATGCCATAAAGTTAGAACGGGTCGCGCATCGCTTTCAGAAGTAAAATGAACCTCGGCGTTTACGGAATTTACCTCATCAATTTCACAATAGCGGGCGTTATGCTTCTTTACACGTCCTACCTCGACCTCAAAAAGAGAGAGGTCGAGGACAAGGTCTGGGTAGTCTTTGGTGCGATCGGCGTTGCTTTGCAAGTTTATGAGGTCGCAACTGGAAGTACGATTCTCATTCAGCTACTCATTGGAGTAGGATTGGGAGCACTTGTTGGTATGGGGCTTTACTTTTTCGGCTTTTACGGCGGAGCTGATGGCAAGGCATTACTAGTTCTCGGAATCTTGGTTCCGTATTTCGTCCCCAAAGTCCACCTTTACACTATTGCTCCTCTAATGATTCTGACCAACGGAGTCCTAGTCTCAATACTTTTGCCGATTGCTCTGCTTCTCTACAATCTTTCACTTTTGTTCAGAAAGAAGCCCATTTTCGAGGGCTTTAATGAACCGTTTTACCGAAAGATTCTCGCTTCAGTTCTGGGCTATCGCCAGACGGGAAAACCACGCGAGTTTCAGTTTTCGATGGAGAAAGACCTGACTTTGGAGAATGGCGGGACAGCGAGAAAATTTGATTTCTCTTTGATGCGAGACGACTTTGAAACAAAGTCCGGCACCTGGGTCACTCCGGGAATCCCACTTCTGGTCTTTTTCACCGCGGGTTATTTTCTGCTATTCATCTACGGAGATCTCGTCATCGGGCTGATTCAGTTTTTCTTGCGCCTTTTCGGTTTTCTTTGAATCTTTTTTCTGGAAATACCTGAAACTTGGATCGCTCTAAACCCGCAGATTTGAAAGCCCGGTCGTATTGGTTGAATGCGCTGAAGAGAAAAAGTCCGGGAATAACCTGGACCTGCTTGTTCAATACTCCAAATTGAATCAAGGGAACGGCAGAATTACAGATACATTATCGCAATAATCATGGTAAACAGAGCTCGTTTCAAGCTCTGCTGTACAGAAAAGTGTGTCCCCTTGCGATCGCGCCGAAAATGGAATAATAAATCAATTCGAAAAATATGTACAATACAAACTAGCTTGTATAATACAAATAGTTCAACTGAGGGCTCTCAACAGAACCATCAAACTAAGTTTTCACGCACGCGCGTGGGGTTGCGCTAGGGGGGTCGGTTTTAAGGCAACTATTTGAAGATTAGGAAAAATAAGAGAATTGCTGATAAAAACTCAGACAAAGAGTTCAAACTAGATCTCGTACGTCAGTTTCTTTTTCTTTGATTCCTTCTCTTCCTCTTCCTCGTCTTCCGCCTCCTCTCTCTTGCCGCCGATCATGTCTTTAGCGGTCCAGAGAAGGACACCGAGCATCAAAATGAAGAGTGCACCGTTCACCAGGACGGAGGCTACGATTGTGGCACTGGGGTTTGAAACAGTGAAATCTGAAGCCAGCTGAACAAGGAGAACGAGGGCGGAGAAAGCAGCCGTCGCAAGCCTCCAGGGCCAGGCGAAAAACCAGTCGCGAAATAAGATCATTCCGGCCGAAATGAAGCAAAGGACAGCGCCGATTACCGTGTAGATGGAACCTTCGCTGGCGACTCCGACCACCAGGAAATACAGACCTGTGACAATGAAGATGATGTTTGGAATCGAGATCAGGTCTTTGTTGGCCGACAAGTGCTGTTATTCAAATTCTCTTCAAAAATCGCCCTTAAAGCGTTTATCCCGGACAGGCGAGAAGAGTTTCCAATTTTCCGGTCGATTATCAAATTCGCAAAGTTGTAACAAAGCACTTATTGAACCTCGTGGAAATTCAAATCCGGTTATTTTTCAAAGATGTTCAGCGGAGAAGCTGAGATTCAAGCCAGAAGGAAAACTCTTGCGGTTCTTCAGGACGAGGTTCGTCGGGTTTTAGATGCATCTCGCGAGCTCGTCCAGGTTTATGGTGCTTTGCAGAAAAATGATACTGCGGGTCTCCAAGGATCGGTCGAAAGGGTTCGTAAAGCAGAAGAAGATACAGAGCAGCTCCGGCGCATGCTTACACGAGAGCTAGCAGAAATCGGAACGATGATGATAAACCGCGAAGATTTCCTGCGGACAGCTTACAATGTGGAGGAAATGTCGGGACACATTGCAGGTGTGGCGTTCAAGCTTTCGCAGATGAAGTATTCGACGGTAAAGAAAGCGGGAATTGGCGACGAGCTGCGCGACCTGATCGACATGGCGGTCGAGTCCGTACAGAGGTTAAACGAGGTTGTTAGGGCTCTTGCGATAAATCCTATCCACGCGATCGATCTTTCAAACTCTGTCCAGAAACTGGAGAGGCAGGTCGACGACAAGTACCGCACTCTGTCCAGCAAGATAATGTCAGAGATCGACTCGTTCAAGGAACTGCTATTGCTTCGAGACATCGTTCAGGGGATTGAAGATCTCGTCGACAACTGCCTCAGCGCGACAGACTCTATTACAATCCTCGCCCTCGGTCTGTGATTTTCTGATCCAAAAAATGCGGGCAGAGCTGATAGAGAACAGGCTCGTAGTCTGGGACATCGAGGAATCCCGGAAGCTTTTTTCTTCCGGTTTCTTTGGAAAACCGATCGGTATTCCAAAGCCCAGGCAGGGCGATTTCGACGTTCCCGTAATCCTGGATCTTTTCGAGGGATACTACCTGAGCGCGAAATCCCAGATCCAGATCTATCAGGATGAGCGAAAAGTTTCGCCGGAACGCTTCGAGCGAATCTGCAAGGAAGCCGTTTTCCAGTTCGATGAAAAACTGATAGTTTACAGAAAGCTCCGCGATGCGGGGTTTGTCGTTACTCCAGGAGTAAAGTTTGGAGCTGATTTTGCAGCTTATGAGAGAGGACCGGGAATTGATCACGCGCCGTATCTCGTCCGGGTTCAGACGCCCTCAAGCAAGATGACGGCAACCGACATTGTGCTTGCCGGAAGGCTTGCAACGACGGTAAGAAAGCAGTTCATCATTGCAGTGGTTGATGCTTCGAAAGAAGAAGTATCGTTTGTGGGATTTGACTGGTGGCGCGCCTAAAGTTTGATGATGAAACTTTCCTTCAGGCTGTTCAGAACGATGCTTGTCACAGCGCGTTCGACAAAGTCCATCGCTAAAACCTCTTTGATGAATCGATCCATCAGGAGCGTCGTCTCGAATTTTGCGACAAGGCCGATATCGAAATCGCCGGTAATGTCGTAGACAACGCAAACATTGGGGAATTTTGAAAGCTTGCTTTCGACGTCCCTGAGGTGCTTACCCTTCGCTTGGAGAAGAATTAGCGCCGTAATTCCGTACCCCAACTTCGAGTAGTTTATGTCAACGGAGAATCCTCTGATCACTTTCGCTTCTTCGAGCCTGCTTACCCGCGAGTGAACAGTGCCCACTGAAATTTTCAATTTTCTTGCAATGTCTCTGTAACTTGATCGCGCATCTTCCTGCAACGCCCGAAGAATTTCAATATCTATCGGTTCTGCTTGAAATTCTTCGCCATCTTTTTCATCCTGCAATTTTGACTGCAATTTATGTAACTGCTTCGATTGAGCGTATCAACAAATGTCCAATTTATTGGTATCTGAATAGACAAACGTCAGGCCCCGCTAGAATTAAATAACCATATTGACAACATTCGGCCAATTCGGTGTTCATTCGTCAAATTGCCATATTCTAGAGAAGGAGGAAAGCTGAAGCCAAGAAAGTACACGCAATCAGAAGTCATGTCAAAGATGCACGAAGACAAGGTGCGCTTTGTCGACCTGCAATTTACAGACGTACCCGGACGTTTACAGCACGTTACCGTTCCAGTCGAGTCGCTGGACGACGATGCATTCAAAGATGGTGTGCCTAAACTGGACGGCAGCTCGATCAGAGGCTTCACAGACATTCACGAGTCTGACATGATCCTGCTACCTGACCCTGTAACTTATGGTACCCTGCCCTGGGGCGATGAATCTTTGAAAACCGGCAGGATGATTTGCGACGTTTCCTGGGGTTATGGAATGGGTAGATTTTTCCGGGATCCCAGATGGATCGCTCAGAGAGCGGAAGAAGAAGCGAAAAAACTTGGCTATGATACAACTTATTGGGGACCCGAGATCGAGTTCTTTGTTTTCGACAAAGTAACCTGGGATGTTGCTACCCCATATGCGGCACAGGGGTACAGGATAGAATCGAAAGAGGCAGCATGGAACCCAGGAGTCGGAGTGAATAACAGCCCGCCGATCAGATTCAAGGAGGGATACTTTCCAGCAACTCCGCAGGATTCACTTCAGGACTTTAGAAGCGAGTGCGTAAGTGTTCTCGGAAATAATTTTGGAATAGTCTCGGATGCTCACCATCACGAGGTTGCAACCGCCGGGCAGTGTGAAATTGACATGCGGTTTGATACCCTGACCAACATGGGTGATGCCGCCGCGACTTACAAGTATGTGGTCAAAAACATCGCTGCCAAGAACGGCATGGTCGCGACCATGATGCCTAAACCGATCTTTCTCGATAACGCCTCAGGAATGCACGTTCACGTGTCTCTGTGGAAAGACGGTACAAACCTGATGTTTGACGAAAACGACGATTATGCGGAGCTCAGCCAGCTCGGCCGATACTTTGGAGGGGGCTTAATTGAGCACGCTAGAGCCCTTGCAGCTATAACGAATCCGACGACAAACTCGTATCGCAGACTTGTTCCTGGCTTTGAAGCTCCAGTCTACGTAGCATGGAGTAGAAGAAACAGATCTGCAAACATTCGCATCCCCGTGAACATGAAGGGGGCGAAATACTCGTCGAGAAAGCGTCTGGAATACAGAACGCCTGACACGGCTGCGAATCCCTATCTTGCTTTTTCGGCAATTCTGTCCGCAGGACTCGACGGCATCAAGAAGAAGTTGGACATTGGAAATCCGGTAGATGAAGACATTTACAAGCTTAGCCCCGAGCGCAGAAGAGCACTTGGAATTAAGGAACTGCCGGGTTCTCTCAAAGAAGCCCTGGATTGTCTCCAGTCAGACCAGGATTTCCTGAAACCAATCTTCACTCAGGAAATAATCGACGCAGTCATTGAAAACGGAATGAAAGAGTTCGGCGAAATCTCTAGGCGCCCTCATCCATACGAGTTCTATCTCTACTTCGATATTTAGAGCGCCGGAACGAATCACGCCGTTCCAGTAGTCGTTTAGAACTGCTGGGACGTCTCCATTTTTCATTCTTTGCTCATGAAAGAAATTCTCCAGAGAGGAAAAAAGCTAGGCTTTCACGTCATATTATCCAGCCTAACATCTGATAGCTTTCCGAGCATCAATCTTCACTAGCATTTTGGATTTGAAAAGGTGGCACATCTAAGGAAGTTGGATTCAAATTCAAAGAGTGGCAGGATGCTTGCTATTATGAACTCATTTTATGACGCCGACTTGCGTTTTCTCGGCGCAGCATCCGGCTCAACTTTTTCCTCTTCCTTTTTCTTTGTCTCGAGCTGCCTGACTTGTTTTTGATAGATTTCAAGTAACTCTTGAATAGTTGTCGCGTCTTCAGGAGTTTTGTCGTCCCGGATTTTTCCGGTAAACTTTG
This sequence comes from Nitrososphaerota archaeon, assembly GCA_013288145.1. Next base: position 28,025 of record JABDCJ010000032.1, read on the forward strand.
GGAATCGTAAAGCTAACCCGGCGGCGGGACGGATCATTCCCAGTCCTGCAGAATATATGGGACTGAGAGTGATTTCAGAAGCAATAATTTCGATTACCGTCTTTGGCTCAAACCAGACTTCTGAGCTCACCCGCGCATCCACGCGAGGGCTCTTCACAGCTATCTTGTGCTGATCAAGCGCCTTGCTTATCTTTTCAAGATCCAGATCCGAAAAGCCCGTTCCTACCTTAGTCGTTGTTCGGAAAATGTCGGCATCCGGATCGTAGGCTGCCAGCAAGTATGCCCCATAAACGCCGGCTCTCCTTCCCATGCCGTGATTTGCTCCTACAATGACCAGATCGATCGTATCACGCATGTTAGGGCGATATTCCGGCTTGAATTTTATCCAAGCATAACCTCTCGCTCCCGCTTTATACGTACTTTTCAGATCCTTGAGGACAAGTCCTTCGCAGCCGGCAGCGAGTGATTCTTCCATCAAAGAATCTATCTGGGTAGAATCATTTACGTTGCTAGCCGGGACCAGCATCATGTTGTCTTTCGTTTTTGCTTTTTCATACAAGCTCTTCAGTTTTGAGCGTCTTGCTTCGTAATTTTCATTGATCATCGGAGTTTTTTCGACTAAGAGGACATCGAACAAGTTCAAAACTACGGGGTATTGGCTCTGCACCGCATCAAGCTCATATTTCCGTCTACGATGCATTAGTTCCTGAAATGGGAGATACTTTCCAGAAGAGTCGATCGCAACGACCTCGCCTTCCACTATGAATTGTTTCGCTGGCAGACTGGAGAGAGCTTCTACGACATCGGAGTATTGATCAGTAATTATCTCTTGTCGTCTAGAAAAAAGGATAACATTTCCTTCCAACGTCTTGTGAGCCTGTACTCTCTCACCATCCAGTTTGTATTCTGCCGACGCTAGCCCGCCCATCTGTTCGATAATAGCTTCAGCGGTTTCCATTCGCTCAGCGAGCATCGGACGAACCGGCTTGCCTGCGGTTACCTGTACTTCTTCAACAGCTTTCATGTCCTTTCGAGCCAACAGGTCTGCAACATATCCGAGATCACTCGTCAGATTATAGGCGTGCTCTAATTTTTCACGCCCTTTTTTATCACCTGTGTACCTGATAGACAAAGCATCAAGAACAGTGAAATCAGCTACGCCTAAACGCAACTTTCCGGTCACGAAC
>JABDCJ010000033.1 GCA_013288145.1 Nitrososphaerota archaeon
CAAAAAAAGCCCGTTTCCAGCTCTTCATTCGTTAAGAATAATTCAGGTTCTTTTCTATCATTGGGGGAAAAAGGCCGAATCTGTTTTGAACCTATATCTTCATCCACTATTCAGATGACCGGACTTACGTGAAAGATTTTGTACTCTTCGACACCTGCGGTGAAGAGGTACGAGGAATTTGCATATGTCTTAGATTTTGTTCCTCGCGGAAAGTCGTACATCATAAGAGAAAGAGAAGGTCCGCTTGTGCAGGCGATCGGGCAGGAACGCCTAACTCTTTTAGAAATTCTTGTCACCCCTGACTCCGATTTTATCCCTGGCGAAAAAATCGCCATCGGCAAGGAGAACCGAACCAAGATAGTCAGCGTTCTGGGGAAACTCAACTATGATGAATTGAGCACTGAAGCAAGGACCGAGCTTCAGTCGGTATTGGAGAAATTGATTGTCGAGAACGAAGCCCATTTTGTGTCGTATTTCAACGAGCTTCAGCCGCTCACTCCTAGATTGCACGCCCTTGAGCTAATACCCGGGATCGGAAAGACGTTCATGAAACAGATTGTCTCGGAAAGAGAAAGGAAGCCCTTCGACAATTTTGCAGATCTTGAAAAACGAGTTGGTGTCCATGATCCTGCAAAATTGCTTGCTAAACGAATTGTTGAAGAGCTTTCGGGCGGATCGCGAATTACAATTTTTGTCCACCATTGACGGGATCTCCTTGGCTCTAGCTGGGAAATCGCGTCATGAAACTCGACGACGAATAAAATACGGACAGCACATGCTTGCTTCATCGGTGGTCGCCGAGCGACTGGTCGAGTCGTGTGGGCTTTCCTCTGAAAGCAGGGTTTTGGAAATTGGAACTGGGCATGGGATGCTTACGGAAAAGATTGCCACTAGATCGAAATTCGTAGAAAGTTTCGAAATAGACCCCGAACTCTACAAAGAAATCAGAAGTTCTCTTGAAACATTCGGAAACGTCAAATTGATTTGTGGAGATGCTTTTTCGTACGACTTTAGTGGTCAGAAATTCGATGTATGCGTGACCAGTTTACCTTATTCTCAATCTCTCAGATTTATCAGGTGGTTGGCATTGAGATCAGACCTATTTGGAAAATCGGTTGCAATCGTTCAGTCGGAATTTGCCGATAAGTTGGCTTCCCCTCCCGGAATGCGAAGCTTCAGAGCAGTATCTGTAATAGCTCAGATTAATTTTGATATCGAATGTCTGTTTGATGTTGGAAAGGAGGAGTTCGTTCCCCAACCACTCGTAGAATCTAGGGCGATCAAGCTAGTTCCTCGTAACAATGACATTCAGCCTTTCTTTAATGAAAAGCGTCTCCGAATTCTTGATTTTGTTTTTTCATTCAGGGGAAGGAAGCTGTCGTCCGCTGTCAAGAAACTGAACCCGAAGGGATTTGAAATCTCAATTCCGAATGCGATTCTTTCGACTAGGATAGAAGGGATATCACCATCCGAATACAAAGCCATCATTCCCGGGCTGGAACGCCAACTGAAATGAATGAAACACCCTATCTTTATTCTGAGGATTCGAATCTTCTCGGTAAATTTCTATCAAATTTGGAAGGGTCTGGTTCTTATTTAGAGATCGGAGCTGGAAACGGGGGTAACCTTCTCGAAGCTAATCGGGGCCACAAATTCGAGAATGTAGTTGGGACAGATATTTTCAGTCTTGACAAAATCAGAGAGGAGCTTCCCAGGGATGTGGAGCTGGTCCTCGCGGACAAAGCAAGCTGCTTCAGAGCTGGAACTTTCGACGTTGTTGCATTTAATCCGCCGTATGTTCCATCAATAGGAATACAAGATCCGACCACTGACGGAGGATATGGAGGAATCGAGATTCCTCTACTGTTTCTATCTAGTGCCCTTTTTGTTCTGAAAGAAAATGGAATTGTGGTAATGATTCTATCGAGCGAAGATTCCTTAAAGGAAGTTGAGACTTTTTGCTCCGCGCGAAATCTGATCCTCACTAGAGCATTAGAAACCAAATTGTTTTTTGAGTCGTTGTATGTGTTCGTGGTTTCTCGCAAGAAGTGATTTTGATTATCGATGAATATTCGTCCGCTGGGCCAGAAATCAAGAAAGCACCAAAAGAAAACAGGAGTCCTTACGGAATTTGCGGTTGCAATCGTAGAACCCGAATTTGGCTTAAATGTCGGCTACGTTGCGAGGACAGCTGCGAACTTTGGAATAGACAGACTGTTTATCATTTCTAGAAGGAAACTATCAGTGGAGAATTTTTCAAAAGCCGAACTATATGCAGCCCACGGAAAATACCTAATAAAAAATCTGCAATATCTTCCGTCCGTTGAAAGTTTGAAAAGGAAATTCAAAGTTCTTGTCGGTACTACTGCAATCGAAGCTCGACGAAAGTCAAATTTGACGAGGAAGAATCTCGGTCCTGAAGAATGTGCAACGATGGTGATTAGTAACTTGAGCAAGTCGAAAAAGCCTAAGGCTTGCTTTGTCTTCGGGAGGGATACAACGGGATTGACAAACGAAGAGCTTAAACTGTGCGACTATAATCTAACCATCAGGACGTATTCGGATTACAATACGCTCAATATCTCGCATGCAGCAGCTATTGTCTTTTTCACTTTCGCGAACATTGCTGCTGTGACAAAATTGAAGAGAGAAGAAGACAGCCCCCATTCTTCCTCCACGGCCACCAGAAAAGAAAGGGAAAGGGTTGTGTCACTTTTTCTTAAACTTGCGGAAGACTCTGAATTTCAGGCATTCAAAATTAATCTTCTTCGGCAATCGATCGAGCGGGTTCTAAACAGAAGCGATCCCTCGCTCAGGGAATTGTATCTGTTAATGGGACTCGCTTCCAGAGCAGACTCGAAAATCAGGAGGCAAGCCGCTTCAGAAGATAGACTTTTCGCTGGATAATCTTTCGTTTAGTCGTCGGAAGCGTGGCAGGATTTTCAACTCCTGCCAAATTAGACGAAATTAGTTGGAAACCATATTCCTGGCTGATTTGTGCAAGATCGATTCCGTGTGGTTTTCCGCGGTCGTCGATCAATTCGGGGGTGACTATGGAAACTACTCCACCCGGCGCGAGAATTATCGAAAACGCCCTAAGAGCGCACCTGTATTCCTCGGATACGTATCGGATTAGCTCTGCGGACCGAACCGCTGTTTCGTTTCGTTCAAGCTTCGGAAGAAGGATTGGCTCTGTAGCAATAGCATCAATCTTGGGGAGTCTCAAACTCTCAAGCTTCATGGCATCTGCTTTAACCACCTTGCTTGAAAGCTTTGGAGAGATCTGATATTGACTCCTCACCCAATCCAGATTTTCGCGACATCTACCTACTTGCGTAAAAGAAATTTCGACTCCCATTACGTTGAAGCCACACACCATAGCTTCGCCCAAGATCGTTCCCAGCCCGCAAAATGGATCCAAAATTGTCTTCCCCTTATCGAGTGAGCACAAGTTAACGAGTGTTCTGGCGAGACGAGTTCCCATCGTAATGGTTGGATCCTGAAACGGTCTACCAAAATCCCTTTCGTATAGACCCTCAACATCGGATGCAAACTCTGTGTATCCATAGCGGGTTCGCCCAAGAGTACGATCTACAACAACATCGAGACCACTGGTTCTTTTTCCTCCGTCACCAGTCAGTATGTTTTTAGAAAGGTCGGCAATTTTCAGCTCCGTCGTTTCGTCTGACGAATCTGCTCGAACAAATCTTGCCTTTCCAACATCGCCTTTCTTCAATATTTCAAAGACCGCGGTTTTTGTGTCTTCGATAAGATCCGTGTCACATGCGTAACCAGAAACAGTCCAGTTGAATTTGGAATGGTCCGGGAGTGGGAGACATTCAAGCAGGTCATCCGCGGACTCTCCGCAAATCCGGGCGACCTTGTAAATACCTCCGCTCCTTCTTGCCAGTCGCTTGGCAGTTTCTAAATTACACTCAATAAGACCAGAGTTTTCCGAACTTTCCAGTATTTTGAAGTCGAATGTTGGAGATTCTTGCAATCTCGAAAGCTCCAAGAGAGAGAATTTGCCGAATGAAAAAATGCAAAGAAAATTCTGGTTTTGCTGCATTGAAATTTTTACTCTTAGAATGGAAACTTCGGCCACACAAGCCTCTTGCACAATAAATCCATCTTGACTTAAATACTGATCAGATGAGTACCGCAAACGACTTGGACAAGAACCCTACCCAGACAAAATCTTTCAGATTGGATGCTGATGTTCTGGAATCGCTTGAGATCGAAAGCGCAAGACGCGGAACCAGCGTTAACAGCCTTACAAATCAAATCTTGAGAAAGTGGGTTAACTTTGATCGCTTTCTTCAGGACTTTGGGACTCTTACGTTGTCGGTACACGATTTTATCCGTGTCATAAACTCGTTCGATGACGAAACTTTAAGGGTGCTCGCGTCCGAAAGCGGAAAACGTTTCCCTAAGGATCTTATCTTGTTCACCGGCCAGAAAAATGACTTGAAGACATGTATCAAGTTCGTCGAGACAATTATCTGCGACTATATGCGCTGGGCAAACTATCACAGCACGTCTGGCGAAAACGAGCTAGTCGTCACTCTGAGGCACAACTACGGCAACAAGTGGTCAATGGCCCTAGAGTCCATGTTATCAAGCATGTTTGAAACAAACGCTTCAGTGGTTCCTAGGTTTACTGTTACGGATAGTATGGTGCTCATGACCATTCAGAAGGCGATTGAGTCGAAGCCCCAAGAGACCGCGGGTATTGAATCGACCCCTTGACGGGTTAAGGTTAAGTACTCCGCTGAGTAAAGACCTTTTTGCGAATTTCGTTTGCAGGGAAAGAATTATCGTCTTACCAGCGGAATGCCACTAACGAGCAAAGTTTACGCTCCAGGGGCTCCGAATTCAAAAATAGCAAGGTTTAGTACCGGTACGGCTAATCCTGATTATGATTATAGGCTCAGCCTAGTAAGTACTGAAAAAGTTCAGATTAGACACAACGCTTTAGAAGCAGCCAGGGTTGCCGCCAATAAGAAACTCACCCCGATCGGTGAGGCAGCCTATTTTCTTAGAGTGAAAGTTTACCCCCATGTCATCCTAAGAGAAAATAGGATGATTGCAACTGCGGGCGCAGATAGGTTGCAGGAAGGGATGAGGAAGGCTTGGGGAAAGCCTATGGGACTCGCGGCAAGAGTCATGCCAGGTTCTGCGATCCTAGAATTGTCCGTTAAGAAAGAGAATCTGCAGAAAGCGAAGGAAGCAATGAAGAGTGCGTCGACGAAACTTCCAATGCCGACGAATATAGTTGTACTGCCACTTCAGAAAACCGAGCCGCAGATGGCGTATCCATCTCCTTAACTCGATTATTTCAGGACAAATCATCTTTTTTAGCGGCGCAAGTTTCATTTTTCCTCTTTTGCGCTTCTCAATTTTCCGATATGAAGCTTCCATAGTGACAAGCCGGGGTATTTGATTTGACGATAAGGATCGATAGGGCAGCTCTGGAGATGCTTGTAAAAGAGAACAAGCCCAAGCGTATTGTTTTCAACGCGCCCGATGGGTTACTAAGGGAAACCAGAGAAATCGCTCAAGAGCTTGAATCAAGTTTTGGATTGCAGGCGATTGTCTTAGCCGATCCAACTTACGGATCTTGTGACACCGTAGACGTTGACGCGCAAAGGTTGGGAGCCGATCTTGCATTTCATGTTGGACACAACGTTACGGTCAAAAAGTTTGGGAAAATCACCTACTCAATTGACGCGGTGGATGATGTCTCCTTCGAATCTGTTGCTCTAAAAGCAAGTGACTTTCTTAGGGAGCGAGGAGTCAAGCGAGCCGGATTGGCAACCTTCGCCCAGCATGTAGGCGAACTAAAAACTGTATCAGAGATTTTGGAGAGGAACGGAGTTTCTGCCCTAATCGGTAAGGGTATGGGTCAACTCCATGATGGTCAAGTATTCGGGTGTGAATTCTATCCGGCTTATAACATTCGTGATCGAGTCGACGTTATGCTAATGCTGGGGCAAAGCATGTTTCACGCGCTCGGACTGTCCCTTTCAACCGGAAAACCAACTTACATCCTCGATCCTTACGAAAATGAGATAATCGATGTGACAGCAACTGCAGAGGAACGATTGAAGAAGGCGGTGTTGTCGGTTTACAAAGCTAGAGATGCTTCGCGTTTCGGAGTCATTATCGGGCTGAAAGAAGGACAGATGATGACCGATCAGTCAGTGAAACTCAAAAAGGAGCTAGAAAGCTTTGGAAAAAAAGTCCAGCTCCTAGCACTGAGGGAGATAACAGCGGACCGGATCAATTCAATGACGGACATTGAAGCTTTCGTGCAGACAGGGTGTCCGAGGATAAGCGTTGATGGCTACAATTTTGGAAAGCCGGTGCTTAGTGTTCCTCAGACCGATGCCCTGTTAAAGCTCCTATCCGGGAAAGAAGTAAGCATGGAAATGTTCGAAAAGAACCACTGGCTTTAGAAAGGAGAAGGAGCAAATTCTTACGATGATGGAAATTAAGAACGAAAAGCGCCGACCGGGTCGGATTGCAATTCCCGGGGATAAGCTAGCAACTATTGAGGAGTTTGTGCCGGGTACAGGATCCGTGTCACTTGGAGATTCGGTCGTATCGACGGTTGTCGGAGATGTTGAACCGGACATGGCAAACCGCGTCATAAATGTGAAGCCTGTAAAGAGTGTCGAAGAAAACTTACCGAAAGTTGGAGATCTTATAGTGGGTCACGTTGACAGCTCTCAACCCTCCATGGCCCAGATCACCATCCTTGCGGTCAACGAGCAGCTGAATGATAAGCAGCTTAGCGGAATGCTTTCGATGCGGGAGGATAGGAGAAGGAGAACATCAAGTCCGATAAAAGCTGGCGATATCGTTAGGGCGAAAGTAATTAGCACGAAGAATTCTATTTACCATCTTTCACTAGACGATCAGAAAGCGGGTGTCATCAAGACTGCTTGCACGAATTGTGGAGGAAATGTCATCGCAATTGGTAGAGATCGGGTAAAATGTAAAGAATGCGGCTTTGTAGACGAGCGGATACTTTCCGAAGAATTCGTCAAGTCCTCCAGAGGAATGCCGAACTGAATGTCGGCCTAAATCGAACGAAAACATATAAAGGGTACGCGCCTGTTTAATTTATTCTTATCCTTGAATCTGAAAATTAACCCAGTGGCTGAAGGTGCCCTAGAAGTGGTAATCGATAAGGAGGATTACAGTATTGCCGATATTGTTCACAAGGAACTAATGAATGTAAAGCACGTCAAGTTTGCTGGAGTTCCACCTCCTCATCCACTTATCAAGACACTCACGATCGAGGTCAGCACAGACATGAGCAAGCCTACAAAAGCGTTGGAAGAAGCTCTGGAAATTTCTCAGAAGAAAGTAGCGGAACTCTTGAAGCTCGCCAAGGAAATGTTTCCGCTAGCCCCCAATGGTACTTTGCCTCCGGAGGAGCAAGAAAGAGTTGAAAGTATCCCTCATTCCGAGACGGCTGGAAGTGAGAGTGAACCGTCGACCGACGGTAGTTCTTAGGACGTCCGACGAGTTACTTAGATTAACATCAAAAGATTCCATGGCAAGCGGAGTGTGATCCGCATATGCGAGAATTGTTCAATCAACAGCGACATTCAAATTTAGAAAAAGTGATTAAGAAAAAATGAAATTCTGTCCCAAGTGTGGAACTCGATTAAAGTACAAACCGCAGAAAGATAATGCCAGATTAATTTGTGAAAAGTGCGGATACTCACAGGAAGCCGGGCCCAACATTTCTACCCCAGAAGATGTTGAAGCCGATTCTACTTCTTCTACGATTAAGGTCCTAGGAGATAAAGAAGACAAAATAAAGACGATGCCCACGACTACCGTGGATTGTCCCAAATGCGGACACAACGTGGCGTTTTGGTGGTTCCTTCAGACACGCAGTGGCGATGAGCCGCCTACACAGTTTTTCAGATGCGAGAAGTGCAGTCACACCTGGCGACAATACAGCTAGCGACGACCTCTGAAAAACTATTTTTACTGAAATCTGATCTTTTCCGTGGCCAGATCTAGAATTGTCAGAAGAACAAGAAGTACCATCGACTTCCGGTAAACCAACTGCTGTGGGGTTTGTAGCTAGAACCCAGTCGCCGAGTCAATGGAAAGCTGTCACGTCAGCAATCCAGACGCTAGTTGAGGAAGCTACGTTTGAAGTAAATCAAGACGGAATAACTTTCAGAGCAATGGATCCCTCGCATGTCGCATTAATCGATCTGTTTTGGCCAACCGCTGATTTCCAGAAATTCTCTTGTGAAAAGCCCGACAGATTTACGGTCCGAATGGATGACTTTGCAAAGTTGATCCGCCGTGCGGAAAACAAAGATTCTGTGGAAATTTCAAGAGCGGGATCTGAATCGCTTAATGTCAAACTAAGCAACGGCTACAAAAGGGAGTTCGAGCTGCACCTGATTGAATCCAGTCAGAGCAATACTCCGCTTCCAAAGCTCACGTATGATTCAAAGTTCGTTACGACAGAGCCGGCGTTCGACCGGATTTTGAATGATGTTTCAGCAATTTCCAACTATATCTCGATCGAATCTGGAAAAGACAAAGTAACATTTTCCGGGAAGGGTGACACCGGGAAAGCGAACGTTGTCCTTGAGAAAGTAGAATCAGGAAAAGGAGATCTTGTTAGCCTAGTAACGGATAAGGAAAGCAAATCAAACTACAGTATCGAATACTTACTGAAGATTACAAAATCAGCTGGAACTGCTTCCGATACGATCAACTTCGAGTACTCTAGTAAGATGCCATTGAGGATGGACTTTAAGTTGGGCGAAAACAGTAACGGGTTTATTCGCTTCTATCTAGCACCTCGGGTTCAAGAGTAACTTAGTACAAAACATTTCTACAGTAGCGGGGGGTGGAGTTTCATTAACGCAGGGATTTTCCCTGCTATTATTTTGAACCACCGCTCTGCGGGTTTCTCATGACAATTCCCTTTCGTTCCGTTTAGTTGGAAAAAGAAAAGGCGACATTATGAGCCCGCCGGGATAACCTGGCTTCCCCACCCCGCTAGGCTGTGTGGAATTCTATTCGTTTCGATCAACGTATTAAAGCTTGACGGAAAAAGTAGCCGATTATGCGGATAGAAAAATCAGGTGTTCGTTAATATTGACCGATTCGATGGAAAGATTCAGGCACCCGATTGGAATCCATGTTTCAATTTCCGGAAAACTAGATCAGAGCGTCGACAGGGCGCTGGATCTCAAATGCTTCGGAACATTTCAGATCTTCACTTGCAGCCCCCGACGTTGGGACGCGAGTCCTCTAGATCCGGCGGAAGTGGGAGCATTTCGTAAGAAATCATCAGAATCCAACTTTGAGGTTTTCGTGCATATGCCCTACCTTCCAAATCTTTCCTCTCCGGACAAGTCGTTTTACACTAAATCCATCGCGGTACTCACAAGAGAAATCAAGAGGTGCTCAGAACTTGGGATTAGAAGTCTGGTTTTACACTTTGGCAGTCACATGAACACAACGATTGAATCTGGCAGAGAGAGAATAGTAGAGGCGTGCAGAAAATCTCTCGAAGAAACCAAAGACCTCAATGTCCGACTACTTCTGGAAAATTCGGCCGATCCAAAAAGTGTCGGATCCAGCTTCAATTCAATCGGCGAAGCCCTGAACTCAATTGATGATCGAAACAGGATCGGTGTTTGCCTAGACACTTGTCATGCTTTCGCATCAGGATACGATCTTTCTAGCGAAATGTCTGTCGAAAAAACAGCGGAATCTTTCGACTCGTTGATAGGACTATCCAACATATACCTGATTCACCTCAATGACTCTAAAGGAAAGCTCGGTTCGAGTCTAGACAGGCATGAGAGTATTGGAAAAGGAAACATCGGGCTGAAGGGCATGAAAGCGATATTGAATACCAAGAAATTTGGAAATATCCCCGTAAACCTGGAAACTCCTAGAGATTACGAAGGAGAAGACCGGGAAAATATTGAAACTACAAAGAAGCTTGCTACCGTCGCAGATTAGGACCTTCGACTTCAGGGAAATAATCCTGACCGTCTCGGAATGCAATCATCCTAGCTGCACGCTGATCTCTCGTCTCGGCTCTGCCGAAGATAATCTTACCTCGTTTCTTCGATAAAGATGAAGTCCCACTCTCATTGACTAACTGAATTCTCACCGAGTCATGGTATCTGGAGTTCAGAATTTGTGCGATTTGTCTTGCCAGGAGTGCGTTGCCCGATCCTATTTTCACGACTTTCCGGACGGAAGGGGCGTTATCAATCAAGGCACATACTCTTGCAATCGTCCCTTCGATCGTTTGGACGACGCTGCTTTCAACCATTCGATGATTCATAAAGGCTGCTACTCCCGTCCGCTTTCCCGGGTCGATGCCTACAATAAACCAATCAGTGGGCTTCGCGGGATAAATGTACGGAAGTATTTTCTCCCTTGCAAGACCGACATCGTCATCGAGGTCCTCCACGCATAAGACGTTCGAACCAAAAAATTGAAGCCTTTCCCTTCTTGTGGTGATTAGCACCTTTACATTTCCGTCGAAGTAGATCTGACTGTTCTCTTTCCCATTGTGATCTACCATCTGATGATTGCCAACGACGATATCCACGTAGGGCAACCCAACTCGTTTAAGAAGCGTAATTATCTGATAGTAAGCTCTGCCGTTAGAAGTTGAGACTCCAACTTCTGGTCGAGATTCTGGAATTTCTCCTATGCGTCCCACCCAAAATACGGGGCGAGTAATGTAGGGCGAAGTTCAAACTTTTAAAGATTGAGAATTCGCCATTCGCTCCTCCGGAAGAGAATACGACCAAATTGAAAAGATGGTCTGAGGCAAGGGGACTAAATCCTGTCTCATATTGAGCTGCTTGTGGAAGATCTAGCGAAGAACGTACTGACAATTACTCTCGCGTTCGATAATCCTCAGATAAAACCTCTGGTTTGCCGAGACATTGTTGAGAGATTTATCTCTAGTCATAGTGTAGTCTACTTTGATTTCGACCTCCAATTTTCATCCTTGCTCCAGAATCTCGACCAGGTTTCTTACGAACGAATTGCTCATACTGGAAAACTTTTGGTACTACAGCCTACGAATAGTGTCCCCGACCTTCTAGAGATCTTGGCCACTTTTAAGCCGCCAAGTGGAGGCGTGATCGTACTTGATTCTCTCAACACACTCCAAGATCTTTTGACAGAGGGTTCCTCGGAAAAAGGATCAAAGGTCGCAAATCAAAAAACCGCTTTGATTATCACATTGCTGCAGAACTATGCCCAGTTTTTATCTAAATCTTTGATTATCGTCAACATAACAAAATCCCGCCCTAAAGAAAGAATCGAAAAAAACTCTTCCGATTGGGAGAAGAAATTGGTTGGAGGGAGGATGATTAAGTTCAAGAGCGATCTTATCATCTTTACAAGAAGATCGGAACAGAATCCTCGCGAGATCGAGATCATTGTTCAGGAGAGTAACAAAGATATTTTGAAGGATTCTGCTCGACTCGAAAACTACCTGATTTGGTTATGAGGCCAATGTTTAAGGTTTCAGACTACTTCAATTGTAGAATGTAATAGCCTACAGTCATGGCGATCGCCATCAGCGCAATACCGATCACAAAAAACATCTCGGCTGACCTTGCTCTTATCGTCTGTCTCCCACTAAGATACAGACCGTATGCGCCAAGAGAGCCAATAATGTATCCGAACATTATGATTATTGTTTCTGTCACGTTCTGGGCATTTGGATTCGCAACTATCGGACTCAGGTTTATGCCAGCCTGACCGGAATTTGAAATCGCGTTGATAATTCCCGCAATCAAAAGATACAATGCGAGGAGGTAAAGCCACTCGATTCCCCTGGTCCTCAGAGAAGTGGTAGATGCCGGATTTGATAAGCGTCTTCCAATGTCAGACCTCGTCACGCGCGAAGTCAGTCCCGTAGTCGCCGCTTGAACTCGTTTTTTGATGCCCACGATATCTACCCTGATTTAACTGCATGTTGAGATTTGTCGGTCTTTCCGCTCAGTCGCAATTCGTATCTTGCGACTGCCTTTGCGTATTCTCCGGTTTCTTTAAGCCCGAGAATTGTCTCTAAATACCTTTCCCAGCTAATGTTCTCGAAGGCATACTTCCAATCCTGGTACTTCATCTTGATTAGAGTAAGTGCTCTTTTGTGATAAATACAGTAAGGAGTTTCGGCGATTACGAGTCTCGGGCATAAATTACATGTACGTTCAGTCATTTTGGACAGCACGAGAACTGCAGCTAAAATTCGAACAAGTTTTTGCTAACGACATCCGGTTGAATCTTGAAACATTTACGAGAGGCCAACTGCACTGGTTACATCTTTCACCCACGGGCATTATTTGACCTAATGGAAGAGCTGGAGATGAAGCTTTGCAACCTTTCGCAGAATTTGAACACCTGATAAATCTCTTTTTCGTCTTTGGAGATCTGATCAGTTCCAGTTTACCAGTCTTGCACGAAGGGCACGATCCAAGTTCGGATCTTAATTGGACGTTTGGTCGAACCCTCGGTTGAGTACGAGCAACATTTTCCGACTCTATCTCTATGGTTTTGTCGAGCATATTTGCCATAACAGTTCGAAAATCAGAGACCATTTGAGCTACAAATTCGACATCGCTTTCAGCGCCGCTCCTGATTTTCTCAAGTCTCTCTTCCAATGCCCTAGTCATTCCGGTAGTTACTATTTCGGGCGATAATACCCTCGCGTTCTCGACAAGACTAGTACCCAGACCAGTTGGAAGCAACTCAAGCCTGTCTTTATGTACGTACTCTCTGTTGAGCAACGTGGAAATCGTTTCGGCTCTGGTCGCTTTCGTTCCGATTTTTTCGCTCTCCATTTGAGCAAGCAGAGATCCCTCAGTAAATCTACTTGGTTGGGGGTTGTAACTTTCGGCTATAGAAACCGAAACGACCGGAACTTTTTCCCCTTCGACAATGGGGACATTTAGAGAACTTTCAAAGTTTTTGCCAAAAGGATAGTAAGCAGACCAGCCTTTCTCTAGAACGACAGATCCCGAAGAGACAAAGTCATACAAATTGATATCGAAAACGATCCTAAGATTTTCGACAATCTCGTTTGAAGCAAACGCATTACAGAACCTTCTGACTATCAGATCGTAAACCTTCGCTTCAATCAATGTAAGCTCAACTTTCGGATGTTCGCCCGTGGGAAAAATAGCGGGATGGGCTGAATCCTCTTGTGGGCCCTCTCTCGGGCGGGTTCTTGTTTTTGGATCCGACAATAGCTGAGACACAAGACTCGAATATTTGCCGAAGGAGGACAACTTCTTGAAAATGTTTGCAATTCCAATTCTCTCCGGCAATTTCTGACTATCCGTCCGAGGATAGGAAATTAGAGCATCCTGATACAGTTTCTGAGCTATAGAAAGTGTCGCCTTCGGTGATTGCTTGAACAGCCTGTAACTTTCTCTTTGGAGCTCTCCCAAATCAAACGGGTACCTAGGCGGTATTGAGAGAATGTCTTTGCCAACCCTCTTAACGATGGCCTCTTTCGCCACCGAAACTGCTCGATGGATATCCAACGCAACTGATTGTTTCTTTATCGGAGAATTAGCAAAGCGAGTAATGATTTTAATCCCGGATTTCATAAGATCACATGTTATCGTCCAGCTGGGGATTGGAACGTGGGATAGTCTCGCGAGTTCTCTATCAACAATAAACGCCAGAGTCGGCCCCTGAACACGCCCAATGGTTATGTTTCTAAAACTGCCATGAGTTTTCCCATAGTTTGAGTCTATCGTGAGGGCTCTCGATAGATTCACACCCCACAAGAAATCGGCAAGATGCCTCATTCTTCCGGCACTTGCGAAGCTCAGATCGGAAGATTTCAATTTTCTGAAAGAATCTCGAATTTCTTCGACAGTTAGAGTGGAAAATTTCGCCCGGAGTATCTCGGGCCTCTTGTTCATGTGTGAGAACGCGAAAACAAGAGAATTGAAACCAATTGTTTCGCCTTCCGTATCGTAGTCGCAGGCGTTGATCAGTTTGGAACATTGTACAGCGGCGCGAGCAATTTGGGCAATCCTATCTCTAGTAATTTTACCCATACTTGAATAACTTGTTTTTCCAAATCTACGAGCACTCTGACTCCCTCTTGATGACCATTCGATGTCCATCACCGGAAAAAGATCTCGCCTCTGGTGGGAATCCACTAATTCGTACAAGTGCCCGACTGCGGAGCATATCAGATAATGGTGACCGTCGTAACTATCGGGTAGATCTATTACACCATGATCTCCATACGGGATCCTTCCTTCTTTAGAAAGAGCCTGTGCTATCTTCCTAGCTGCGTCAGGTTTTTCCGCCAGAACTAGAATTCGATTGTCTCCTGTCGACTGGGACAAATTAGTCGCCATTCTCTAAAGAGAACTAAATAATTGATGATACCGGCGAACCATCAAGAATTCTTAACACGCTTGTTTGTTTCAATTAGCGTTTACCTTAATTATGCTGGTATATGGAAGCCAGCAGAAAAGGCAGAGGGTTGCTATGCCATTGGAAATTGTTTGTAGCGGTTGCGGTAAGATTCTTTACACTGGTTTCGACCTCAGGTCGCCGAAGGATGTCATTAGGGCAGATGAGAACAAGTGCCGGGGTTGTGGAAAAAGCCTTTCGGCCTCCGACTTCACCATAGAAATCATAAAAGTCTGATATTTTCGCTCAATCTCCGATAGGATTTTTGAGGCTGCTCAGAATCAAGCAGTGATCGGGGGTTATAGTGGTCCTTTTCTCAAAATCACTCTTGGGGTCGGCGAATGCTTCGCCATAGCCTCGGATGATCACAATCGGCTTCCCTTCGTTAGATTCGCCCATCACTAGTTGTGCAGCGGAACAGAGCTGATCGGCTACCGCTCTCAGCGTAACTACGAGTTTGTTACCTACAAGATCCGGAGTTCCTCGCATATCTATAGTGGGCTTTATTCCTGCATAGGAAACGGCCACGCCTATCGTCCCAAGACGGGTTGGAGTCACTCTGCTGTCGGAAAGAACTACGCCCAGTCTTTGGATTGTTTTCCCGTTATTGTTAGCCTGTTCAATCAATTTCTGACGTAGATTGCGTGCGGTCAGGAACGGATCCTTGGGGTACTGAACAACGTATCCTTTCGGCACATTGCTCTTGTCGAACCCTGCATTCGGAGCAATAGTCCCGGAGACTACTGACAGGATAAATCCATGAATCCCTCCCAGAATCGTATCGGACTCCTCAAGAACGAGCTCGGCAAGAGCTGGTTCAAGCCCATATTTTTCAGCGATAGACTTTGCTCGATCGCTTATAACAACACTTGAGAGTTCCATCATACGCCCCTCGGAAATAGCCGCGTACTTACTAGAAATTATTACAATATCCCCATCATTCAAGCCCCGGTTGCATTTACTCATTGATTTCCACACCTCAGCGGGGAGATCGAATGCTTCAAACTGTGAATCTGCATCGACGGGAACGACGGTGACGCCTGAACTAAAGGACATAAGGAAAGATCGGCCAGTTTTGTAAACTATTCAAGATGTCGGATCAATCCTGATTGAAAAATGAAATAAACCACGGAGAGGAGTTGAGTTCCTGTGTTCTCCGATGGCTAGAAAATCACACCTGTACGAGTATCACAGGGTTCACGGGAAAATCACAGAATTCTCCGGCTTTGACATGCCACTTTGGTATAAAGGCATCATAGATGAACATTTGGCAGTCCGAAACGCGGCTGGTCTGTTTGATGTTTCTCACATGGGACGGATTTGGATCACGGGGAAGGGCGCGACCGAATTCCTGTCCTACGTGCTCCCTACGAATGCAAGCTCGATCAAGGACGGGAGGGCGTTCTATTCCACGATTTGTAACCATGACGGAGGTATCATTGATGACATTATTGTTGACAGGTTTTCCAATGATCGTTACTTGGTGATTGTCAATGCGGGAAATCGTGAGAAGGACTTTCAATGGCTCCGGGGCAAGACAGAGTCCTACGAAGTGCATCTCGAGGACTTTTCGGACTCTTCCGCCCTAGTTGCGTTTCAGGGACCTCTTGCGGCTCCGCTATTACAACAGATTACGAATATCGATCTAAAAGATGTTAGGCGTTTTGGGTTTTCAGAAGGTCTGGTCGCTGGCGAAAAATCGCTAATAGCAAGGACAGGCTATACAGGTGAGGATGGATTTGAAATAACAATTTTTGATACGCCACTTGCCAAACCAGATCGCGCTCTAAAAGTCTGGAATGACATTCTGAATATCGGAGCAAGCCACGGGGTCTTACCCTGTGGCCTTGGGGCGAGAGATTCTCTCCGTTTGGAAGCCGGTATGTGTCTATACGGGCAAGACATTGATGACAATACAACTCCCGTAGAAGCTGGTCTTTCCTACGTGGTTAGCGACGATAAACGGAATTTTATCGGAAAACAAAAGATCGCGGCCCAGCTCAAATCTGGTACCGAAAAGAAAAGGATGGCATTTTCAATGATCGGAGTGGGGATTCCAAGACACGGATTTCCCATAACATTCTCTGGAAAATCTGTCGGCTCGGTGACTTCAGGAACTTTTTCGCCCATTCTAAAGAAGGGCATCGGAATGGGATATGTTCCAACCCCGCTTGCCGAGCTCGGGAGGACAATTTCAATCGACATAAGGGGGTCTGAAAAATCAGCTCAATTGGTAACACCTCCATTCTACGATACATCGATCTACGGTTTCAAACGAAAAGTATCTGCGCAGATCTAGATTCGTTTTTATCCATTTTAGCCGGACTTGAAAAAACTCAGGCGCTGTACCAAATAGTGAGCGATTCAGAAACTTATGATGTTCCGGACGGATTTTACTTCACGAAAGACCATGAGTGGCTAAAACAATCCGGCTCGAACTTCATGGTGGGAATTACTGATTACGCAGCAAAGATGCTAAACGATATAGTTTATGTAAATCTCCCGAAGGAAGGTGATACGCTAAAGCAGAAAGAGGTTTTTGGTCAAGTAGAATCTGTCAAGACGGTTTCGGATTTGTACATGCCCGTTAGCGGATCGATTATCAAGACAAATAGTAAGCTTACTCAAACTCCGGAGCTTGTTTCCAACTCACCATACTCAGAAGGCTGGATGTTGGAAATTAGTGCAACAAACTATTCTTCGGAATCCTCTGATCTTTTAGACGCAAACGCTTATCGAAAGTTCATTTCGAGTCTCAAAGATACCGAGTGAGATTTTGGGGAAACCTTATAGAGGCTGTTCCAGAAAATTGATTTTTGCAAATGAGCGTACGGGAGCAGCTTTCAAAACTCTCGAGTGTCTTCTACCGCCCAAGAATGACGCGACGGAGTGCTACTGTTTTCTTAGCAATGTCGTTAATCTTCATCATTGCGTTGATAATGCGGGTTTTTCCCGCCCAATATGGGTGGTTCTTGAATGAGTTCGATCCTTACTTCGACTATTACGCTTCGTATCATGTTGTCGTCTTAGCTCAGCAGCATGGTTTGCTATACGCGCTTTTCAATAATCCTTCAAACTGTGCCGCGGCTGCTCTAACGTCCTGCCATACACAACAAGGCTACTTTTACTGGCATGATATTCAGACTTGGTATCCGTACGGCAGAAATGTCGCCGGAACGAGTCAGGTTGGTCTCCAACTAACGGGGGCACTGTCCTATCTCTTCGTTCACTCTATTATTGGTGTGCCTGTTGGATACTATGATTTTCTCGTTGCCTTTCCAGTTATTGTTGGCTCGCTCACCATAATCCCTCTGTATTATTTGGTCAAGAAATTGACCAATAGTGCTGGAGGCATTTTCGCTGCATTGATTTTTGCAGTTTCGCCACCTATCCTTGAAAGAGGGAACCTGGGATGGTTCAAATCTGAACCTCTTTCTCTCTTTGCTTCTACTATCGGGGCTTACTTTTTCCTCTCCATGTATAGTGCGAAAAACTCGACGAGAGGTGTGCTCCTTCGAGGGTTAATCGCGGGGCTTATGTTTGGTTATTCTGTGATTGATTGGGGTGGTGGAGACGAATTCGTCCTTATCTTTGGCCTCGTCTTCCTTATAGCTCCGTTTGTAAAGAGCATCGACTTGCAGAAGACGGTCACGGGCGGTTCGGTACTCGTTGGGGCTCTACTGCTTATTTCAGCTCTTACTCCAAGGCCTGGCCCAGGCATCGTCACCGACCTCGTTGGGTTACCATTGATCGGAAGTTGGGTATTTGCATTCGTTGCTTATCTCGTCAGGCGCTATGGCGATCCTGCATCTTACACTCGAAATCTGATCAAAGTGCTTCTGATTTTCGTCTTCGGAGCCCTAATCGCCGTCTCTTTCGGTGCGATAGGTAGTATTTCGGGTCGATATCTCACGGTAATCTACTCGCAGTTTAGAACCGGAGATCCTCTTGTTCAATCGGTCGCTGAGCAGGCAGTCCCTACAGGAAGCCAGTTCTTCTCGGACTATGGTGCCGTCATCCTTTTGGCAGGTTTTGGAGCGTATATTGCCTTTAGACGTCGTTCGATCGAAGGAATCTTTGCTCTGGTTCTTGCCATAACTGGCGTGTACATTGCATCCTCTTTTTCGAGGCTGATGGTATATTCCACTCTGGCTCTTGGGATCTTGGGGGCGATAGGTCTGATCGAGTTGTCAGAATCAATCCTTAGACCAACGGTCTCGACAATCAGCAGAAAGAGAACACGTATTTACGAATCAAGGAGTGAAGTAAAAGCAATATTTACAGTTCTCATGGTTGCTCTAATTGCAATCCCAGTATTTTTCCCTGCCCAGTCGAGCAATGGATATTCAATAACCCACTCAGGATGGATCGCAAGTGCCAATGTTCCTGTAAGCGTTGCAAATGGTGGAACGGCATTTTCTACCTCCAGCACTGACTGGCTACAAGCATTTTCCTGGATGAGGACTCAGGGATCGAGTACCACCATATCTGCGTGGTGGGATTATGGGTACTGGATTGCAGTCATGGGGAATGTCACTTCCCTTGCTGATAACGCGACAATAAATGAGACTCAGATTTCACTGATTGGGCAATCGCTAATGGTGCCGCCTAAACAATCCCTGCAGATATTGAAAAATGATCTTCATTCGCCGCAATATGTCCTAATCTTCATAGCAGGCTATAGGTTCCAGCCCAGTACCCAGCAGGGTCAAAGCCAATTGTATTACATGCTCACGGTTCCTACCCCATATCCTCAGCCAGCCGGAGGAGATGAATCAAAGAAACAATGGTTCATTAGGATTGGAAATTTGACCTGTGGTTGTTTGTATGAGACCAACGGCCCGCAGGCGTTGATGCAGCCAGACGACTTTACACCAACGCCTTACTTCTGGAGCAGTTCGACCTTGGGTCAGCTCATACCATTCCAATCCCAATCGCTCTATTACAACCCTGTGACTTCGCAGACAGCGCAAGGGTATAACCAGACTGGCTCTTCAACTACTGGTGCTTCTGGAATATCAAATGGGTACACGGAAATCTATACGTATCAAATGAAATACCCGACTGGCTCCACGACCACTCCATTCCAGCTCGCCTTTGAATCCTCGAGCCTCCCAGGTTCGACACCTGGGCTATACACTGCCGTGCTTGTCTACAAGGTCAATTACAACTATACTGCCGCATAATTGCCAGATACGGCCGGGCACGTGCAGTGCCAAAAGGAGATCGAAACTGGCATATCCATTTGTGAAGTTGGGAAGGATATATTCGCTGTCATTAACAGCGATGATGATTCAGTTTTCGGAGGCTATGGGGCAAATCAGGCTTTCCTGATCCTTGAAAGCACAGTTCTAGTCTTTGACTCCGGCTTGTCGATGTCCCAAGCTCGAAATCTCGATAACGCCATCCGAAGTGTCACGGACAAAAAGGTTCGATATCTGATCAACAGTCATGACCATTCCGATCACGTCTTCGGGAACTCATTTTTTAAAAATAAATACGGAAGCAAGGGATTAGTTATCATCTCACACGAAATATGTCGTGACAATATCCTGGCTAAGGGATCGAAGAGGCTGTCGAGTTACCGGAAAATAGTCGGGATGAAGAAAAATCTTGAAAATTTGGAGGTCTGTGCGCCAATCTTCTCTTATCCCGATCTCGGTTTTCGTGTCGAAATTGAAGGCACCCAACTAGTCTTTTCTCATCCTCCTATGGGAGCTCATACTCTCGGCGACACCGTCCTTTACATTCCAGCAAAGAGTCTTGCCTTCACAGGAGATGTCCTCTGGAATCACTTTCTTCCAAACTTGGAAGATGCCAACCTCGAAGGGTGGATCGACTACCTTCAAGAGATAGACCTAGCTACTTACAGAAAGTTCATCCCAGGCCACGGCGAAGTTAGTGATTCCGAAACAGTGGGTGAGTTCTTGGGATACTTGAAGTCGGTCCGAGAAAATCTGCTCAAAGTAGATCTAGCGAAAATCTCCGCCAGGAATGCAACCTCGTTAAGTTCATGTTTCTCAGTGAATGGTACTGAAAACTGGAAACTTCGGTCAATAATTGACCACAACATAGATGCCCTATTTCTTCGTAGAAAAGGAAGTTGAGTACCATTGAGCGCGAGCGATCATATTTTTCTTACCGCTTCCTCTGATTTTTCTTTGATCTGCTCAAAAGCAGAATCCTCTCTGCGCAAACAGGGGTTGGCCTTCATCCAGAATAAGACAAACGATCTAGTTGAGTACGAAGTAGAGAAACCATCTTACTTTAGAGTGGTAATTCAGCGAAGGACGGATGCGGACGTTGGTAATTTTCTCATGCCGTCGTTAAAGGCCGCCAAGGGTTCATTTCTAGATCTCTATTTCTCGGGCGATCAGGACGAATTCAAGAGTCGTGAGGCAACTGCCCTTGCAAAGCTTTTTCTCAGGGATCTTGCGGCTTCTCTACCCGAACCTCCTTGGGAAGGCTTGAAGTTTCGCGAATCTGGAAGGACCAAGAAAAAGTGGAAAGATATTCTTGATTAACCCGTAGCATCAGACTTTGAATTTCCTGAAAGTAATATTAGAGAGCAAGTTTGACTTATCTTAGTAACCGGAGACGGAGAATCTTTTGGTTAAAAGAAGAAAGCGCGACGTGTACGGCAACTGGGTATGGGAGGATGAAAAAGATCTTTCAACTGATGATGAAAGCGTATGGAGAGGAGATGCGAAGGAAGCTCGGTCTTATCCAGAGAAGAATGTCGAGAGAGACGAAAGAGAGGAAATTTCGCTAGATTGGAGGGACATTGTTGCGCTTTCAATCGCTTCTCTGGAAACATTTCTTTTGCCGATAGTTATTTTCATACTGGTCCTAGTCGGTTTAGTACTCGGCCTATCTTTCTTTCGTTAGAAAACTGGTTACGATGATGCCATCGCTTGTGTTACTTCGAGCTCTCGTTTTGTCTTGAAGTTAATATCGTAGTGGCATTCGATCCAGTGCCCTGGCTCGATTTCCACTAGAGGTGGAAATTCCTCCGTACATTTTGTTGTCGCATATTCGCATCTCGTTCTGAAACGGCAGCCGCTAGGTATGTCGATAGGACTTGGGACATCTCCTTCAAGTACGCCCAGCTCCTTTCTTTTCTGAGGATCGGGATTTGGGACGGAAGCGAGCAGGGCATTTGTATAAGGATGCTTCGGATTTTCGTAAATCATCTTCATCGAACCGACTTCTACTATTCTTCCAAGATACATAACGGCGACCCGATCGCACATGTGCCGGATTACGGAGAGATTGTGTGAAATGAAAAGGTAGGTCAGGTTATAGTCGCTCTGGAGCTTCTTCAGCAGGTTTAGGATCTGTGCTTGAACCGAAACGTCCAGTGAAGAGGTAGGTTCGTCAAGCAATAGAAACTGGGGATTAACCGCAAGGGCACGAGCGATTGCAATGCGTTGTCTTTGTCCTCCGCTGAATTCATGCGGGAACCTTGAAAGATGATCAGGGTTAAGGCCGACAGTCTCAATTAGCTTCTCAGCTGCACGATTTGATTCTTCCTTCGAATCAGTTACGTGATGAATTTTCATCGGTTCGGTCAGGGTCGATCTTATTGTCTGCCTGGGATCAAGAGAAGCGTAAGGATCCTGGAAAACCATTTGCATCCTGCGTCGATACGGCTTTAGCTTACCCCCTTTCAGCCCCGAGATCTCATCGTCTTCGAAGAAAATCTCCCCCTTTGTTATCGGCGTCAGTCGCATTAGGGCCCTTGCAAGTGTAGTCTTTCCTGAACCAGATTCGCCGACCAGCCCCATCGTTTCTCCCTTTTTGATCCCTAGCGAGACCCCGTCAACTGCTTTGACGTTGGCAACAATCTTACCGAAGAGTCCACCCTTGATTGGAAACCACTTGTACATCTTTTCGATTCTGACGAGACTATCGCCGTTCTGATTTTGCTCTTTCATAATGCTAGTCTCCACTCAGATTTTCGGTCAATATAGCCAGCACTCCACGAAATGGTTAGGGCGGGCTTCAATAAGAGGAGGCTTCGTGGTCACGCACTTGTCCATTACAAACGGGCACCTCGGGTGGAACCTGCAACCCGTTGGTGGAAATATGAGGTTAGGCACGCTACCCTTGATAGATTCCAGCTCTGTCGAAGATGAATCTGGTTTGGGAACCGCCGCAAAGAGGCCCTTCGTGTAGGGATGCAGCGGATTTTGAAACATTTCATACACGTCCGCAACCTCGACTATGTTGCCCGCATACATGACCGCTACTCGGTCGCAGGTCTCGGCAACGACTCCTAGATCGTGAGTGATCAAAATGATCGAAGAATCGATTTTGTCGCGAAGATCTTTAATCAGTTTTAGAATCTGAGCTTGCACTGTAACGTCAAGCGCAGTTGTAATCTCGTCAGCAAGGAGTACCTTAGGTCGCCTGACCAAGGCCATGGCAATCATAGCTCTCTGACGCATCCCACCAGAGAGCTCGAATGGGTACATTTTGAAGACCCGGTTCGCTTCAGGAAGCCTGACCAATCGCAAATAATCGATTGCGAGCAACTTTGCCAATCTTCTTCCTTCTCGTCTGCTCAGTTTGCCGTCAGAGCTTTTGATAGAGCGCAGTTTGTCTTTCTCTGCTTGAAGTTCGGTCGCTTGACCCTCGCCCGTAGGGTTCCCGAGTTCTGTATCAATCTGCCCTAAACGAAAATCTATTAGTTCGTCGCGGAATGCTTTGAGATTGCCGGCGAAAACCTCGGTAATCTGATTTCCGATTGTCATGACGGGATTCAGATAGGTCATTGGATCCTGAAACACGAGAGCGATATCGGAGAGGCGTGCCATCCTGATTTGCTTTTTCGAAAGTTTCAAGAGATTTTTTCCATTAAGAATTACTTCTCCTGCGAGAACCCGAGCATTCTCCGGTAATAGTCCCGCAATGGCAAGGGCAGTAACCGATTTCCCGCAACCCGACTCACCAACGAGACCAAGTACCTCGCCACGGTAGACCTTGAGGTTGATGCCATCCAAAGCTTTCACAACGCCGGCATAAGTATTGAAAACAACTCGGAGATCTTTCACTTCGAGTGAGGGATCGCCTTTGGTAAGTTGGGTTTGTGATTCCAGCATTTCTAAATCTCCACAAGAACGAAGGAAAAACTAAAGATCCTAATTCTCTCCTTGCGCTTTTTTACTAAACAATATACTCAAAACTTCCTAAAGAACCCTACCGTCGCAATCTCGGATCAAGTATATCTCGAATTCCATCACCGAGAAGATTGAATCCTAGCGCAACAATGACAATAGTTAGTCCCGGGAAAACTATCAGCCAAGGAGCAATTGAGACGAAACTAATTCCGTCGCTGACCAACTTACCAAGTTCGGGAGTCAGGGGACTCGGAGCAAATCCCAGAAACATTAGCGAAGAGAAAACCAGGATAACACCGCCGATATCCAAAGTGATTTGGACAAGAACCGGGTATATTGAATTCGGCAGAATGTGGAGAAACAAAACCCTGAATCTACTGGCACCTGTAGCGCGAAGTGCTTCGGCATATGGTTTCTCCTTTTCCGCAAGAATCTGAGAACGAACAAGTCGCACATACAGAGGCCACCACACGATAAGTACGGATAGGGTAAGATTTGTGAGGCTGCGTCCGAGGACAGTTAAGAGAACAATCGCCAGAACGAGCGATGGGAATGCAAAAAAGATATCAGTTATACGAAGGATCGCTTCATCCAAGACTCCACCCGCATATGCTGCGACTGAACCCAGAACAATTCCGATAGCAAACGCAGACAAGACGATTGAGAATGATATTTCGAGATCGATTGGCAATCCCAATACAATCATGTTTAGGACATCTCTACCATAAAGATCGGTTCCAAGCGGATGTATAACGGTCCCAGGACATGGGGCAATATTTTGAAGATTCCAATTTATGGCGGGGTTGTTCCAGCAGAGCTTGGCAGAGAGATTGGCAAACTTCCAGGCATTGGGATTGACCACATTTCCGGAAAAGATTGCAAGAAAGACAGAAATGACGGCAATCGCCGACCCAATTAGGACGAGGGGATTTTTCCGGGCGAGGTGCAGTGCAAACCTAATTTCGGCAACTCGACCCGATCGTGCGGCCTTTCTTGCGCTTTCGCGGATCTCTTCATCCACTTTGGTAGAATCCTTCTCTCTTTCCTCTAACAAGTCTGAAAGTCTTGCCTCCTATGACCTAACTTCGTACTCAATATCTAATTCTAGGATCGAGAACAGCGTAGAGAACGTCGACAACCAAATTTGAAAGGACGATAATCAGCGCGGTGATCAAAGTGTAGAGCTCAAGGAAGTTGATATCGACATAAAGTGAGGCCGAGAGAGCAGCAATTCCTATGCCTGGCCAAGAAAAGACATACTCGACGACAACAACGCCACCGAGCAACGCGGCGAGAATCAGTCCACTGATAGTAATAGCGGGCAGGAGCGCATTTTTTAGTGCGTGTCGATAGATCACGGTACGCTCGACGAGTCCCTTTGATCTGGCAAGTAGAATGTAATCTTGTCTAAGGCAATCCATCATACTAGATCTCACTATCCTCGTTAGGGCACCAAGAGTAGAGAAGCTTAAGGTAATCGCCGGTAAGGCGAGCGCGACAAGAGAATCCCAGAAATACGCAGGATTTCCGGCAAGGATTGAGTCGAAAATGGGCGCGCCTGTAACGGCTTTTATCGACCCGACATTCGAGAAACACAGACCACAGGTCGTGCTGATCAATCCGTTAGATGGCAAGACCCCTGAATTATTCACCCGGACGTAAAGTACAAAAACAATCTGAAGGATAAACGCAAGCCAGAAAACTGGCATCGAATAGCCAGTGAGGGCAACTATTCGTGAGACATGATCGGGCAGTTTGTTGTTTCGAGTCGCAGAAATTATTCCCATTGGCAGCGCGATAACTACAGTCAAAATTGCACCGGCAATTGCCAACTCTGCGGTCGCAGGAAAGCGTGATGCGAATAAACCAAGTGTGGTTTGTCCCGATCCGATGTCCGGTAGAAGACTGAAACCCCAGTTCCCTCTTAGAGCATTTACGAGCCACGAAAAATATTGCTGATAAAGTGGAACTACACATCCAACTTGTTGCTGACCGAACGCAGTCCAAGATGGACAAGATTTAGTCGCGACGCCCAGTCCGACTGCCAGCGCGAGCTTGGTTGGATCATTCATCCTCGGAGTGATGTATGGTGCCAACGCAAACGTCGGGGGCAGGACACCGCGAGTAAGGTAGAACACTATTACACTAACTGCAAGAAGTACGAATACCATCAAAATTAGTCGGCGGACAACGTATTCGTATAGTTTCATCGCTTATTCCAACGAGTTTTTGTAGAATAAAAACTTGCGCCCAAAATCCGGACTAGAAGATGCATCATCACATAGAAAAAGAAAGTGAGGGAGTGGGCATCCCCAAGGAATGCCCAAATTCGCACCTTGGATCAGCCAAGATACACGAGCTAGTACAGGTAGTAGAAATACTGCATCGCGACACCAACAGCGTCAGTCGAAGCGGCCACGTTGTATTGGAATCCGTGAATATTAGAGGTCTGCACCACGAAATTCAGACCATAAACCGTCCAGATATACATCACGGCTTGATTCGCAATTTCATTCATCTGCTGGGTTGTCTGAACGATTCCCGTAATATTGTTCGCTGCATTGTCTCCGACCTGTTGCAGATAGAGTGTTTGCATCGCTGTGAGGTTCCATTTGTCCGGTCCCGGATAAGCCTGGTTGGGCGCATACATTGGACCAGTGAAATCCACAGCCCAGTTGTAGTCAGCAAACCAACCGAGTGCATACATGTAGTAAGGATTTGTTGCACCGAGAGCCGTTGTCACCATAGTTCCAACTGGGATGGGTACAACTGAGACTTGCAAACCCATGTTGTACGTTGAACTGATGTTATTGATAACTTCAGCCATCTGAGTGAATATTTGCGTGTCCAGAGTATCTGAGTTAGGAACGTATAGGTTAATCGCAGGCGTTGCTAATGGATGACTGCAGCTTCCTGACGAAGGAAGAGGGTTACAACCGAATGAATTATTGTAGTAGCCTGCTGGGGCCTTCGTTCCGTTGTACAAGGTGAAGGAAGTCAGGGGACTCGACATCGCACTTAGGAGTAATTTCGCTGACTGGTCAGGGTTGAAACTATACTGAGGTTGAAGTGAATTGTTAAACACACCCTGCGGTGCAAGTCCTGGGGCGATGACATTCGTTGCCACTTGACCCAAGTTGTTATTCACATCGGCATTGATTTGGGTCATGTTGATAGAATCAGCGAAGGCCAAGCGGAATCTTTGATCGGCAAACGGTTGGAAAACTTGCGGCGAACCTGTGAGTGGATTGGTAACGTTTAGGTCGAATTCAATGAACGATGAGCTCAGTGCGGAGTACGGACCATAAAACGATAACCCAGGAATTGTTGATTGGAGGACCCGGTTGTTGAGCCAAGCGGTACGGTTAGCGAGGTCGTAAAGGTGGTCCGGGGGAAGATCAATCGCCATTGCCTGACCAGATTTAGCCGCATTCTGTAAATCTAGTTCAGCCGTCTTCGGATCTGGGACAAACTTGAGATCAATAGTCTTTATTTGTGCATTGATCTTTACCGGATCTGCCCCACCCCAATAGCCACTTCTCGCGGTGAGAAAGATTTCATTTGTTGTTGGATTTGTGCTATTGATGGTGTACGGTCCGGTGCCAGCTAGGCTGCCGGCCTTTGAATCATCCAGATAAGTTCTTCCGCAACCATTTGGTGTGGGTCCCGTCATGCAGGTTGAAATCTCATCCATGTAGTATTGGTGGATCATTGTTGTTGCATTTCCAGACGGAGATGGGTAAGGTAAAGTGTAGCCAGCGGCTTTCCACGTGGCTATGTCTTTCTGCATAACGTAATCAGGAGCTATTATTGCACTGAGTGGATTGTCTGCCAGAATCTGAGTAATCGCAGCGTTCGGATGCAAGATGTGGATAGTAAATGTCATCGGACCCGTGATCTGGACATAATCTTGGTTTAGAACCTGGTTTGCCCATGCTGCATTGTACGGGTGACCTGTTCCTTGGAGAACCCAAGAAAGGCTTGTATTCAGGAATTGTTGTTCAACCCATGCACCACCATTGTGACCGCCGGGAACTGCTCCATCATCTATCAATAGACGATTCATGGAGAAGTACGCCGCAGTGGAATTCAGAGGCTCGCCATCAGCAAAAGTAATTCCGCTCCTAAGAGTGAAACTCATAGTCTTTCCATCAGGTGACAATGTGTAATTTTGAGCTAGCCATGGAATTGTCTGAGTCGAGCTTGTTCCATTGAAGTAAAGAAGAGTCTCATAGACATTTTGCTGGATTACATAGTCGTACGAAAAATATGTAATCGAGGGATCCAAGAACTGATAAGTTGAACCGACTTCATAGATTAAGGTTGAAGGCACTGGCCCACTCGAAGTCGAAGAACTACTTGAAGTGGAGGAGGAACTTGATGAAGACGAGACAGAACTCGAACTGGACGATGATACAGAGGAAGACGACGAAGAACCAGTTGAAGAAGAACTGGAAGAACTCGTAGAACTGGACGAAGAAGGAGTCGAAGATACACTCGACTGACTACTAGTGGATGATGTTGAAGTGGAAGTAGACGTTGATTTCGTAGAAAGTGCAGCATAACCGCCAATGGCAATTATTACTATGATGACG
>JABDCJ010000034.1 GCA_013288145.1 Nitrososphaerota archaeon
CTTTTCCTGTACCCCTTTCACTTTTGGAGTCAAAAGGGATTATTCTTTCAAACATTGCGGGAGGAAATGCTCGGGCTGTCGCAGAACAAGCAATGGCATTGCTACTTGCTTCTGCCAAGATGGTAGTGCAAAGACATCTCAAAATGCAATCAAATGAGTGGGACAAGAGGTTGAGTATCGAAGTAAGGGGAAAGGTTTTGGGAATCTATGGTTTGGGTCACATAGGAGTTGAACTAGCAAAGATGGCGCATGGTTTCGAAATGAGAGTTGTTGCTATCAAGAGGTATCCAAACGACAAGCTTCGCGAAAGCTTGAATCTAGAATGGCTTGGAGGTTTTTCGGATTTGGACAAGCTGCTATCAATTTCAGATTTTGTTGCTGTATGCGTTCCCTCTACGCAAGAAACTCGCAATAGCATCACAATTGACCGGCTGAAAAAGATGAAGCCGACAGCTCATCTAATTGTTGTGTCGCGGGGTCATATTATGGTAGAAGGGGATCTGCTCCGAGCACTGGATGAAGGAATCATAGCAGGGGCTGCAATTGACACTTGGTTTCAATATCCTCCAAATATCCCAAGTCCGAAAGGGGTACACATGCATCCTCATGTTATTGCGGCTTCCCATATTGGTGGAGACACGCCAGAAGCTGTAGAAGACTTGGTGAAATTGGCTGCCTCCAATATCAAAGCCTTCATGGAAGGAAAAGATGTAGTGAATGCGGTGCCGCCGGAGAAGGGATATTAGATTTCAGATCACATGAGCCCTAATTTATCATCTTGTTACTTTCTGTAGTTGTGTACTTTCATTAAAACAGAAAGTCCCAGTGTCAATTAGATAATAGAATTGCATAATCAAGTTCGATAAATGAGAATTCAGCTTTGAAATTAATCTTAGCTAGTAAACAGGAGATCTATCGTTCCAATTCGTTGCCTTCTCGTAACAATTGGATAACCGAAGTAGCGTAGATTCTTCGAACGGTCGTCCGATAATTTGCATTCCTATAGGTAGCCCTTTGATCGAAAACCCACAAGGCAATGTAATCGCTGGAAGTCCCAGCAAATTAAATGGTGCCAGATTTCTTGTGGTAACTCCTAGATCATTCTCGATGTCATTAATCATTACTCTCGTTGTTCCAATATTGGGAGCAATGATGGGGAGGGTAGGAGTAACAATAAGATCAACTTTGACAAAGAGTTCGAGTACCCTCTTCATTAATAATCCTCGCAAGCGCTGCGCTCTTATGTACTGGACAGCTGGGATGAAGAAGCCAAGTTCAATCAAGGAACGGGCTTCCTGAGAGTAATCTTGCGACCTTTCTCGGAAGAATGTCTCGTGATAAGCAGAAACCTCTGAGAATAAGATTTTCGAATAAGTATCCATGATTTCTGGTGCCATTGGGAAATTAATAGAGCTTGTTTGCGCTCCCAGAGCTTCGAGCTCTTGGATCGCTTTTCTTACTGTTGAAAGTACTTCATCGTCCACTTCTTCAAAAAAATAGTTCTCTGGAATCCCAATTCTCAAGTTTGAAATTTCCCCGTCTAGGTCTGCGGTGAATTTTGAAACTCTACCGTTAGTAGATGCAGGATCGCTCCGGTCGTAACCCGATATTGACTCCAGAATTAGAGCACAATCCCTTACGGATTTTGTAATCGGCCCCACATGGTCGAGCGACCAGCTAGCGGGTATGACTCCTGTCTTACTTACTCTCCCGTAGGTAGGCTTTAGTCCGACCAAACCACAGAAAGAGGCAGGCTCACGAATAGAACCTCCAGTGTCAGTCCCCAGAGCCCCTAGGCATGAGGAAATTGCGACCGCCGCTGCTGAACCGCTGCTCGATCCTCCCGCTATTTTATCGAGATTCCAAGGATTCCTAGTGGGCACTGGGCCGTCAAGCGCAAATTCATGGGCTTGAGTTTTTCCGATAATAATTGCGCCTCCAGATTTTAGGCGGCCAATTACAGTTGCGTCTTGTTTGGGGACAAAGTTTGAGAATATTTTCGAACCGGCGGCTGTTCTGATCCCCTCGGTTTCAATGACATCCTTAATGGCAATTGGGATACCGTGTAGCGTACCTAGATCTACTCCAGAGTTAATCTGGGACTCCGCAATTTTTGCCTGCCGTAATGATTCTTCTCTGCAGATAGTCACATAGGCGTTAATTTTTGATTCGGTTTCGTCGATACGCTCAAATATCGCTTCCATCAGTTGTATGGGCGAAAGTGTCCCTTTTCGGAACCTTTCTGCTGCGTTCGCAATGGTGAGGTGTTGTAATTCGTGATTATTCACTATGCTCGCCAATTAGTTTCAGAATCGCTAGATATTTTGACGGATCGTCATTACCATCGAGAGAAAGAGTATCGAACTCTTTGGAACTCCATTTTGCTAATCGGCAGACGATCTCGCCCAGCATTTCATCTGAAATATTCAGTTCCAATTGATCACGCACGGCCCTTGCATATTCAATTGACAAAGATCTAAAGTTAGATCGCCCCAGAAAGAAAATTCTTTGACAAAGATGATTTATTTTGATCGGGTAGATTATCGCTTATGAATTCCAATTATCAAGAAATGGAATCAATTTATCTTCTAGCAGAATCTCTAAAGTATGGAATGACTTTCATTGCAAAATTCTTTATGACGTAATCAAGGTCATGACCTCTAATAGCGAAGATCAAATGATTGCATCCGATTTTGACAAAACTTTCAATTTGTCCAATGCAATCGTCTGGTGTTCCCCATATTACGGTTTTAAGAGCTGTATCGTCTGGTATCGAAGCCTTAAGCTCAGTAAGATTATTCAAATCAGCAATGCCTGCCATACTGTATTCAAATCCCGGGTGCTTCCTCCCGAGCAACATCTCAAATTGTTCTGGCATAATTGCAACTCCAGTTTTTGCAATGGGGGTCATAAGCATCCTAGCAGCCTCACGGTCGTCCGAGATAGTTGCATTCGGGGCATACGCAAAGCTGAATTCTTCAAGTGATCGGCCATATTTCCTCAGGCTCGACTGCAATTTGTTCAGACTTGAAATGTAGGTTTCCGGAGTATGTGCAAAAGGTATCCATCCATCGCCAAGCTCTCCGGCAAGATCAAGCATCTTGGGACCGTACGCGGCGACATAGATTGGCGGGTTGGGCTTTTGTACTGGCTTGATTTGGAGAAATGCATCCTTCAAAGTGTAAAACTCACCATGGAAATTTGCCGGATGATTATGGTCAGCATTCCAGAGCATCCTGATTACTTTGATGCCCTCTCTTAGTCTTGCTCGCATGTTCTTGATCGAAATCCCAACTGGCAACAGATTTGTTGCTTCCCCGGCTCCGAGGCCCAAAATCGTTCTTCCTGCCGAGAGCCCATCTAGCGTAGCTGTTGCCTGTGCCACGGTAGCGGGGTGCCTCCGTCTGACGTCTGTAACTGCAGATCCCACCCCCACGTTCTTCGTCTCGTGGCCCATTAGTGCCATGACCGTGAAGAGTTCTGGCATGGTCTCAGTCACAGGACCGCCAGAAAAGTGATCGGTGAACCAGACTGTATCGAAACCTACTTTCTCGCCCAACACGGACAAACGAACAATTTCCGAAGCCGGAATCGGCGGAATCTCGATTCCGAATTTCAGTCCTGGATGATTCAAGAATACAAGTCCCAAACTTTGGAATATTGTGGGTCGTTAGGATATGTAAAGCGCTGCGAAATATGTGCCATATAATGAGGGATTGAAATAGTACCCATGAACATTCGAAGTAAATGGGGCTACAGCCGAACTCCCAGCGCCGTTTGTAGTCAGCGGGTTGAATGTCCATATCTGAAGTACCTTGCTATTTAGAAGTTGCATACCCGTATTGAGTGTAGAAAGTAGTGCTGAATTGTTTCCTGAGGATTGTTCGCCTACAACTGTCTTGAACACGTTAGTTAGAGAAGTGTAGTTCCAACCATAAAAGAGAGTTTGCTGGCCCCCGCCTCCGATTTCACCAACCACGAAATCCCCGGCCCATGGGTAATCATCGACGTAACCACTCCAGGAGAAGTATAGATGATCTGAAAAGGCCTGGGTGAACATCTGACCTATTGCTTCTGGCACCACTACAACAGTTAGTCCCATGTTGTATGTACTGCTTACATTGTTTACCGCGATTGCTATCTGATTCATGATAGATCCGTCAAGTGTGTCGCCGGAAGGATAGTATTCCTGAATTGTTTGAGGTTTGGGATTACTGCACTGTCCATTGGAACCCAACTGAGAACAGCCAAATGAATTATTGAATATACCAGAAGTCTCGGAAGTGCCATTGAAAAATGTGAAATGAGTTATAGGATGAAGCATGGCATCAAGAAGTAAATTCTGCACTGCAGTCAAATTAAAATTGTACGCGGGCAAAATGGAAGAATTGAATGCGCCGGATGGAGGAATCCCAGGCGGTAAAAGTTGTGTGGCAACTCGCCCTAAACCATTTCCAGAATTGTCGTTGATAGCAGACATGTTAACTGAATCGCCAAAAGCTAGTCGGAAACGAATATCGGCGAAGGGTTGAAATGAGTAATAGCTACCGCTGAAAGTGTTTGTTACATTCGAAGCAAAATTCAAGTAATTAGTGGTGTATTGTTGGTAAGGTCCGTAAACGCTAATTCCAGGAATTATTGATTGAATGGTACTGTTACCAAGCCAAGCACTCCGAGAAACGAGATCGTAAAGGTTCCCTCCGTTCAAATCTATTGTATATGGTTGGCCTGATTTTGCGGCGTTCTGTAAGTCAATTTCTCTTGTCGCCTGGCTAGGGACATAGTTTATGTTAATTGTCTTGATTGTGGGAGTAATCTTCGCTACATAAG
Organism: Nitrososphaerota archaeon; assembly: GCA_013288145.1. The sequence continues at coordinate 4,831 of JABDCJ010000034.1, forward strand.
GTCCTCCCCAATAGTTTGGATTAGCAGTAAAAACGATATTATTCGAAGATGGAGAGTAACTTGACAATATGTATGGTCCCGTGCCCGCGAGAACTTTTCCGGATGGACTGAAAAGAGAGCTCTGCCCGCAACCGCTGGGGGTTATGCCACTATTGCAAGTTGATGCCATGTCTAGAAGGTATTGATGCATCCTGTTGGTTTCGTTCCCACTAAGGTTAGGGAATGGTAAAGTGTAACCTGCACTCGATTTGTTCCAAAGCATCAGGTCTTGTTGCATAACATAGTTGGGTGCTAGAACATAAGCCCACAGTCCCCCGAACAAATATGGGAAAGCGGAATTGGGATGCATCAAATGCAGAGTAAATGTCAATGGTCCAGTAATCTGAACAAAGTTTTGCGCAAGGACGTCATTGGCGTACGTTGGGGAGTAAGTTTGAGGCTTACCAAGGTAAGTGCTCAAGCTAGTATTCAGAAGTTGCTGGAAAAGCCAAGCCTGTTGTGTGGCATGTGTAGTGGGCGTGCTTCCATCACCCATGAGCTGTCTATTAAATGAAAAGTAAATAGCTGATGAATTTAGAGGCTCTCCATCGGTGAAATTTATTCCACTTCTCAAGGTGAAATTGTATGTCATGCCATCAGGAGAAGACGTATAGCTCTGAGCCAGCCATGGTATTACCTCAGTCGGATTCGATCCATTATACCACAACAATGGTTCGAAGAGATTTTGAAGGATCATGCCATCGACTTCAGAGGAAGCGGCAGCTGGGTCTAAGGAATCGATCGTGAAATCAGCGTCGTAAGTCAACGTTGAAGACGTGGATGAGTGACTCGACGATGTACCTGACGATGTGCTCGACGATGTTGTCTGTGTGATTGTAGATGACGAAGTAAGCGAACTTTGAGTAACTGAAGTTGTTCCTGTCGAGGAACTAGGAAATGTGGACGTAAGCGTCGAACTGGTTGTTGAAATTGTAGACGTTGAAGAACTTGAAGACGAAATTGAAGTGGTTGACGAAACTTGGGAAAGCAATGCGTAGCCGCCAACCCCTATTATTAAAATGACAATTACAACAATTACAAGGATAACGGTTCTGCCAATTCCCTGGTGTCTCGACAAGTTAAAGACGCTAAATATCGTTACCTATTTATTCTTTCGAAATTTGTGACACAGGTCTTTTCCACTATCCGGCATTGGTCAGCATAACTTTTTGTTAGAATTGAAAGGTTCGACACAATATGAGTTCTGAATGAAATTCTTTTGAGGCCTCGATAATTATGACGGGACAGAAAATTATGCTTGGCATCATCCTCAAAAATAAAGAGGGGTAATTTTGCGTGGACGTACACGAGTTTCTTTACACTCTTCACTAACTTCCTCGTGAGTCTAGACAGGCCAGTCTTTTGTGGTACCCTCTTGATTTAGGATCAGCCCTATAGTGGAAGTTTCACAGCTTGTTCGTTTAGATGAGACAAGTACACGGCATCTTCGACTTCTTGAGCTCTTGCCCCGTCTGCAAAACCAGCTTCAGGGATTTTGTTCTCCAAGACTTCCCTCACAAAGGATCGAACGAGATTTCCAAAGTATAACTCGATCCAATGATCCTGTTTGCTAAACCCGTTCGGATAGAAGCGATCAGGAATCTCCCGAAGTCTAAATTCCGGGCGGTCAGGTGTGGCGATGCTCACGGTTTCGTGGACACTGAATTCTTCAACTAGTCGCGCTATAATCGCCCCTTTTGATCCGTAAAGTCGCACTTCCATTCCCGGATATCCCCCAATCGCGATAAAACTAGATTGGAAAGTGCCCATTGCACCGTCTTCGAAATCAGCGAGCCAAACCGTGGCATCTTCAATGTTAATCGGCAATGATTTGCCTAAATCCCTGATAAGACGTTCCGGTACGAAATTTCTCATCCGTCCGGTTACCGACGTGATTCCCCCCATCAACCACAGCGCGATATCTATCAGGTGTGGTGCGTACTCTTCTAGAGAGCCTGTCATTATCTTCGAAGAATCTTCAGCCGGATTCCAGCGAAACGGCGTCTTCGGATCTATGAACTGAGAGTTTTGCTCAAACCCATTGAAGAGGTACTTCTGTCCCACAAAACCTTCATCCACGAGCTCTTTGAAATACCGCAAAGCGGGGCTGTAACGATAGGTGAACCCCATCTTAGTCTTCACCCCCATTTTTTCTGCCAGGCTCTGAAGTAAACGCGCTTGCTCCAAGTTTTGCGCTAGTGGCTTTTCACATAGAACAGATTTTTTCCTCCTTATGGCTTCAGATGCGATCTCAAAGTGACTTACCGCAGAGGCGCACACATCCACGGCGTCAATTTCTTCTTTTTCCAACAGCTCTTGATAGTCCTCGTACACATGCGGTATGTGAAATCGATTAGCTACCTTTCCTGCCAAATCCTTGTTGGCATCGCAAAGAGCTACTATTCGCGCATCCTCACATTTTTGGAATGACGGAATGTGAGCCTTCTGCGCCCACCCGCCGGCACCAATTATGGCAACCCTGAGCGGCGCGCGAACGGACATTTCTAAAGATCTCTAACGTTCTTACCGATGTAGAAGACGACGTCGGTGGTATTCACAACATGCTTGGGAATGATCATATGGACAAAACCATCCTCTGAGGAAATTACGTCTTCAACAACTCTCCCCTCCAGATTCTTCACAAACCCCAGCTTTTGCGATCGTTTCACTATGTCCCCCAACTTTACCACCGGATAGAACAATCCGCCATGCTTTACGCGCACTTCTTGCGAATCGTTAAACATTCTCTGCTTGATTGCAGGTTTTGTCGGTTCCCCTGGGAGCATTTTAAGATACTTCAGGATGTTTCTTACTCCATTGACATGGTTTAAAATATCACCTTCGTCGTAAGATCCGAGACCAACACCAGATTCTACAACTATGGAAGGTATTCCTCGCTTTGGAGCCCCAACAAACAATGTAGTGGTCGGCCAATATTTCCCCGCGCCCTCTTCCGTTCGCTGTTCTATGAATGGAGTTCCCGCGAGCCTTGCCATTTCCGCAGTAACAGAGTCGACCTTTTCACTCCCCGTCTTGTAGAATATGGTATATGCGATGAGTAATTCGTTCAACTCTGCTCCATGGAGATCCATGAAATAGTTGGATTCATAGACGATCTTCTCCAGGTAGTAATTTGTAAGCTGACTAAAGTTGCCATCAAGTTTCCCCGGCACCTGAAAAGAGAGATTTAATCCGTCAATAGGGCAAACGTACGAAATGTATCGATCGAAGCCCAGGATGTTTACCACAGGCACCGTGACTATGGTACCTTTAAGCTCGGAAGGATTAGTTTCTTGATATAATCGGATCGTTGCGTCGATTCCCGGATACTCGCAAGGATGGCTGCCCGCGATGAGGCAGATTCTGGGTCCTTCTTCGCTGCCGTTTACAATGCCAATTGGAAGCGAGATGTCGAAGGCCGGCGATTCGCCAATTTTCATATATCCAAACTTCTTCTCGCCAGGCGCCGCAGTAATGTCGCTTATAGTTACTGAGCCCTTCATGTTGAATCCTACTCTAAATTAGAAATTAATTTCTTTTGGCGTTTCTACGATAGCGCGGAAAAACGTCGAAATGCTTGTTTTTTCTATTCGGGGGGAATCTCTTGAAATGCTAGCTGCAGATTTAGTCCGTGACTCTTCCGGTAATAGTACGAAATTCCGAAAATCACGAAAGCTGCAATGATTGTGACCGGTATAGTTAGATATGCAAAGTATTGTACTATCACGGATCCGCTCGGCGGTGGAGTGACGGCCGGTAATAACGCGCTGATTGTCACAAAGGCTGAGAATATCACTCCAAGGATCCCAAGGATAGATATCACCGGAACTCCGCCGACTTTTTTCTTCACAATATCCGGCGCTGTCTCAAAGATCGGTTTTTTCCAGTATGGGAACACAATCGCCGCAACAGAGGTGATCAAGTACGCGATATTGAATAGCGCTGGCTGGTAGATTATGAACTGGAAGACGGTAGTGTACACGTAGACAAAGGCAGCAATAACTGTCAGCACCCAGGTTACCAGCAGCGCTAGGTATGGAGCTCCTCGTTTGGCGTCGAGCCTGGTGAACCACTCTGGCAGAACTCTATCAAATGACCAAGCGAACATGTTCCGAACGACTATGAAACTAAACAGAATGTCTGAACTTACTGCCAGTGCTAGCACTGCCAGGCCTGCTAGAACCACGACCACTGCATTAGGCGCGGCAAACACAACCAGCATATTGAGCACCGGAGGTCCCGGCAAAGTGTAGGCAGCGTTTCCCGTTCCACCTAGTGCAGAAATCGCGTTAACAAAATCTGGACCCATAGCATAGTACGCAGACTCGAATACTATACCCATGAATATAGCAAACACGAAAATTCCACCGATAATCCCCAAAAGCTGTGAGCGCTCGACCTTCTTTACTTCCCCGTTGTAATACGTGGACCAGTTGTAGCCGAAGAAAGCCTCTATCGTAAACACAGAGCCGAAGAGCGTTCCTGCTAATGTGAATCCCTTTGGTAGAGCTGCAGTTGAAATCACGTTATTGAAATTCATGCCGGACATGGCGTTGAAGTTTGCCTGGAAGGTAGAAGGCCCCGCAATCAGAAAAGCTCCCGCAGTGACCAGAGTTCCCAAAGCAGCTATAAGGAAAATTACCCATAGCGTTCTGAAGACAGCTTTCGTTCCTAGAAACGCTGGAATCATCGAGACCGAAATAATTGCGATGATGATCGCAAGATTGTAGGGCGGCCCCGAGAATGTGGTGGCAAGACTCGTGAGGTTCGAATTATGATACAACAAGCCGAGCCCACCTAGCATGGGGACAAGCCCAAAAGAAATCGAGATTGCCGTCGCAGTTGCAAAACTCTCCCAGAGAATGCTCGTGATGATAAAGTTCGCGAGGAAACCTAGGCTTGGATTGAGGGTTCTACTCACCCAGACATACTCTCCTCCAGTTCTCGGCATCGCGACCGAGAAAAGATAGTAAACTAGTCCGACAACTATTGCAGGAGCAATCCCAACGAGCACAGTAAGCGGAAGGTCTACTCCGGTGTAAAGCAGACTTGCGAAAAATGTGTAAAAGAAAGTCGTAGCAACGCCCATGGCGACAAGGTTTGCCATTAGAGCGCTGATTCCCGAAACTTGCCTAGTCAGTCCGGTTGCATTTCTGACGAAAACCTTGCTCGTTGCTCCCGCACTCGCTTCAGTCATATCTTTGATCACCGGGGAGAATCAAAGGGATATAAAAAGTTAAGATCGGCCACCGGCCAATTCACATAGCCCTAAAAGCTTAAGCAAGACTCGGGAAAATTTTTCTCACTGCCGGTTACTGTTTTATCATTTAAGACTCAATTGTGTTGAAAAGAAAACAGACACGACCCCAAAGCATCCGCACAAATGATTAAGAATCGAAAAGGCCCGCCTGGTGGCGTAGATTTCATGTTTTGACATTTTCCATTGTCGCGAGAGATCCGAAAACAGGACACTACGGTGTTGCCGTGCAGTCGCATTTTTTCTCGGTCGGATCAAGAGTTCCCTGGGCTAGAGCGGGAGTCGGTGCCGTAGCCACTCAAGCACTGGTAGAGATAAGCTATGGTCCACTTGGACTTGATTTGCTGTCCTCAGGAAAGGGAGCTCGAGAGACACTCGACGCCCTAAAAACAATAGACCCCAAAGTAGAGCGGCGACAGGTTGCAATGATCGATTCTCATGGAGAAGTTGCAGTCCACACCGGTCGGGAATGTACTCCAGAGGCCGGTTACACTGTCGGTGACCAATTCGTATGTCAAGCAAACCTGATGAGGACGACGAACGTATGGAAAGAGATGGCGTCGACGTTCGAGAGCGAAAGTTCGCTGGATTTGCCTGAGAGACTAATTGCCACCTTAGAAGCGGGGCAGAGAGCGGGTGGAGATTTGAGAGGTATGCAGTCTGCTGCAATACTGGTGGTAGATTCGAAAGTGTCTGCGACAGGATGGCAGGGAGTACTCGTGAACTTACGCGTAGAAGACGATCGACAGCCTATCGCTCAGCTCAAAAGATTGCTCGGGTTGCAGAGAGCTTACGATCTTGTGGACAAGGCCGCGTTGCTTCTCTCAGAAGGAAAGACCGAGGAGTCGAGCAAAGCATATTCGATCGCTGCCAAATTGGCTCCTGAGGTCGAGGAACTCCAGTTCTGGCAATCCGTTAGTCTTGTGCAGGCAAGCCGCCTGGAAGAAGCTCGGAAGATTTTTTCAAAGGTTTCGGAGAAAAATCCAGACTGGATTCAGGTTGCCCTAAACTTGCAGAAAGTGGGTCGACTGCCGAGAGGATCTCTAGGATCAACCGATGAATTGTCTGATTGAATTTCTTTTTTCCTAATGTTTGGACAGAAATTGGGAAAGAGCATCGTTGAAAGCTTCGGGTTGCTCCATGTAGCAGAAAAATCCACTGTTTGGGATTTCACGATATTCCACCATGGGGAGGCTCTTGTGTTGTTCTTCGCCTCCCTCGCGAGCAATGATCATCGCCGGTACAGCACTACCGCGCAATCCAGCTTCAATCAGGTCCGTTTCCTTCTTTAGACTCTCAATTATTGCAATCAGAGGAGCAGGGTCATTGTTCAGTCTCGCGTATCTATCTTCGAAGAAGCTCTTGACAATGTAGCCGCCTAGATTGGAAGAAGCAAAGTCCTTGCTGAATAGATAAGGCGGACTATCATTAAGCGTGGGCTTCCACACAGTGTTCCAAAATTGCAAATACCCACCCGACCTTAGTGGTCGCAAGTATACCTCAACGAATGGTAGTCTTTCGCCGGTGGGCGTATCCATAAGGTCGTCCCCGATGGGAAAAGTCGCCGAATTTACCCAGACCGCTGCCCTCACTTTTTCTGGGTAATCAATCACAAACCGCTGGCCAATGGCACCACCGAAAGATCCTCCAACAACAAATGCCTTTTCGACTTCCAGCTCGTCAAGCAGTCCGTTCAAGTCTTTTGCCAGAGTCCTCATGTCATAGCCACCGACAGGTTTCTCAGATCGTCCATGTCCTCTAAGATCAGGAACAATAACTCGATAGTGCGCAGAGAATACAGGTGTTTGAAAGAGCCACATTGCATGGTCTCCTGGCCACCCGTGCAGGAAAACGAGCGGATACCCGTCGCCTTCTTCTTCATAGAATAGATTTATCCCGTTTGCTCTAATACTTGGCATGAATTCTCACTCCGATCGATCGACGCGTGTCAGGACTTTATCGGCGAATTTCCTTAGAGAGGCCTCACCTGGCTCATTGAATTGTATCAATAGGTGCCTTACGCCTGCATCCCTGAATTCTTGTATTCTCTCTAAAATTTTCTCAGGGGAGCCACCAGCGAGAAATTTCTTAGCTATTTCATCAGGGACACTATCTCTGTATTTCATCAAGAGTTCGCCGTCCTCGTTGGTCATGAGCATGTTCTGGTATGTCCTCTCCAGCCCGGGCGGAAGCTTTACGCCCAGGTACTTCAGCATCATGCCTTCCACTAGCAACACAAGTTTTGTTTTATCCAGTGCGGCACGGTATCCGGCTTCATCCCAAACGACAGATGTCAGGATCTCTGCGATGGGCTCGAGTTTACTTGCGTCCCTGCCAGCTTTTCGCGCAGAATCTTGCACTATTCCAAATCTTTCCTTGAACGACTCTGGTGTGTTGAGGAAGGAATCCCAACCATCTCCAAAAGTTCCGACCAATTCCAGTGTTTTCTTGGCGCCGAGCGAACCAACATAGAGCGGAGGGATTTGATCTGTAGGCTGGTCGAGCCACGCGTTCTTGAGCGAGAACTGTTTCCCTAGAAAATTCACAGACGATTCTCTGCTCGAACCCCACAGCAGTTTGATGATCTGTACAGCTTCGGCGAGTTTCTGCCGCCTAACTGCCGGCGAGTCCCAGGGAATTCCAAACGGGACGATGTTCATTGCCTCGCCCGCTCCGATTCCAAGTCCAGCTCTCCCTTTCGCTATTCTGTTAAGTGTCAAAACAATCTGTGCAGTTTTTGCGGGGTGCACCCGCTGGGTGTCCGTAACAGTCGAACATAGGAACACACGATTTGTTTGAACTGCGATAGCTGCAAGTGTAGTCCACGGATCAATACTCGGTCCATCGATCAAGTGGTCGTTTGCCCAAACTGAATCAAAACCAATTTTCTCCGCGAGCACTCCCATTCTAACTGCTTCGTCTGATGGGTATGCATCCAGCTCCGTTCCTATCTTCATGTTAGTAGCCAATCATTCGCTAGCTCCTGAGTTACAGTGCGAAGCGTAGCACCTTCCTCTATTGAATCTATCGAGGAAAAAATGCAACCCTCTAGCTATTGCATCGTTATTTCGCCGACGCCTATCGCAGAAGATCCGGGTTTGATCATTGGGAGACACCAGACGAGGGCGAGATCGCCATCCACAGGAGCTTTTATTCTTTCGATTATTTCTCCAGTTATTGGATCAGAAATTGTGCCAAGCTCTTGGTCTTTACTGATACTGTCACCCACTCTGGCGGTCGTCGTCCACATCCCCCCATTTCTATTATGAACATCATGTAAGTTCATTATTTTTGGAGAATTGGTTTTATCGCCACTTCCACCTCTTTCCAGCATACCAAGATAACGCATTACATTTTCGAGACCGGTCGTTGCATCTCGAAGATACTCCTCGGTCCTCGAAAAGTCCGTCACACCGCCGAATTCTGTGCTAATAGCGGGAATGGATTTCTTCCTGATCATGACCTCGGCAATGTTACCTGGCTTTTTGATTCTCCAGATCTGATCAACCCCAAACGCTCTGGCAAGCTCCAAGCATTTTTCATAAACGGCAGGATTGACGGTTTCGGGCATGGGAACGATCGCCGCCCGAGTAGGCTGCCAATATTGATCCTGACCGTGCATGTCTATGAGGAAATCCGCTCTTGATGCAATTTCATTTGTAAAAACAAAAGCCAGTCGACTTGTAATGGAACCGTCTGGTTCTCCGGGGAAGAGCTGCTCAATATCAAAATGGTCGAACATCGTAGGTAGTCGATTTTCAGCTTCAAACGCCCAAGTGCTCAGTATAGGAACTCCAATGAACGTTCCAGCGACTCGCGACGGATCACACTCATTGTAAAACCTGGAGATCGCCGTCGTGCCAATAATTTCTGTGCCATGCATTGCGGCATTCACAACTAGGGTAGGACCCGGCCGCGCACCGACAATTTTGACGAAGGGAATTGCGATGGATTGACCGGCGGAAGTCTTTGCGACTTCGATGACCCCATTGGTCTTGGTGGCAGGGCGAGTAGAGAAGTTGTTGTCAGATGTTGTTACCAATTTAGATCGGTTACATTCCATAGAGGCTTAAATTTGTATTTTCTGCTACTCCCACACGGTATTGACCTTTGCGTCTCAATGGAAAAGTGGCGATTATCTCCGGTGGTTCGCGCGGCATCGGTGAAGCGATCGCAAGATTATTCACAGAGGAGGGCACCATGGTGATAATCGGAGACATCCTTGAAAAAGAGGGCATGACTCTTCAAAACGAGCTCAGATCCAACGGCAAGAGCTGTCAATTCACAAAACTTGACGTAACCAAATCAAGTGACTGGGAAAAGACAGTCAATCTAGCAATATCATCCTTCGGCAAGCTCGACATTCTAGTAAACAACGCCGGAATCTCGAACTCGCAGGAGCCGATTGAAGTAACGGTTGAAGATTCTTGGGACAAGGTTATGTCCGTCAACGCAAAAGGAGTCTTCCTCGGAACTAGGGCAGTCATTCCATACATGCGAAAAAATGGTGGAGGTTCCATTGTAAACGTTTCTTCGCAATTTGGGCTTGTGGGTTTTGAATTTGAGAACTCCGCGTACCAGGCATCAAAGGGGGCGATCCGAATCTTCACGAAGGTCACCGCGCTGCAATACGCAAAGGATCGGATCCGAGCGAACAGCCTTCATCCGGGTCCCGTAGATACCCCCGCTGGTGTCGTTGCATCGGGAAACTCAGACCGGCTCGCTTTTGTTCTTTCCAAAGTTCCCCTAGGTCGAATTGCAAATCCGCTGGAAATAGCATACGGGGCGTTATTTCTTGCCTCAGATGAATCGTCCTTCATGACAGGCGCGGAGCTGGTAATCGACGGTGGCTGGACCGCTCAATAACTTTAGAGTGCTACCAACATGAGGCCGAGGAATCCAAAAAGACTAATCTTACAGTCAGTCGAGCGGGAGTCAGTAGACATAAAGCTCGTGTAGTGTTGGCTTTCAAGTCGGAATATCCAATTTCGAAATCCACATCAGAGATGGAAAACTAGTTGAAAGGATCTAAATTGATTACCCAAATTGAGAAGTACAGATAGGAAAGAAATGAATTCGTTGCGACTCTATCGCACAATGCGGGCACATATTGCTAATCTGGTGACGCGCGCCCAAAGATTAAGTACGTTGATATGCTCGCTCAATATTACGGTCCTGAACTTTGGATAACTTGGCTGAGGGTTTGAAATATAAAATTAGACAGCAGAGATAACTTCAATAGCATCTTACCCTTCCCTTTCTCGCATGACTAGCTCGGTAATGATTCAGAGCAATGAAAGGCTCTCGAATATGCTTACTCGGATGCTAATGATTAGACGCTTCGAAGAGAGGGTAAAGATAGAATTTGCTGCTACAAGGGTGAAGGGATTTGTCCATCTTTACATAGGGGAAGAGGCGGTTGCAGTCGGAGTATGCTCTGACCTTCGAGATGACGACTATGTCACAAGTACGCATCGTGGACACGGTCACTGCATTGCAAAGGGCATCGAAATGAAATCGATGATGGCCGAGCTATTTGGAAAAAGAACAGGCACGTGCAAAGGCAAAGGTGGTTCGATGCATATCTCGGACTTGACGCTTGGAATGCTTGGGGCAAATGGAATCGTTGCTGGTGGGGTACCCCACGCCGTCGGCGCAGCACTTTCCGCGAAATACAGAGGTACAGATCAAGTAGCCGTTGCTTTCTTCAGCGATGGAGCATTAAATCAAGGTGTCTTGCATGAATCGATGAATCTTGCATCTATCTGGAAATTGCCCGTAATCTTTGTCCTGGAAAATAACCAATATGCAGAATCAACTTCCATTACATACGCAACTAGTGTTGCAGATCCGACTATTAGGGCGTCATCTTACAACATACCAGCTTCGAGGATTGACGGAATGGATGTGATGGCTGTTAACGAGGCTGCTAGCGGAATGATCGCAAAGGCCAGACGTGGAGAGGGCCCTTCATATCTGGTTTGCGACACCTATCGCTATATGGGACACTTCGAGGGCGACGACCAAAAGTACAGGACACCACAAGAAGTTGAGGAATGGAAGAGGGTAGATCCAATAACTCGATTTAAGAATTCGTTGATACAGGAAGGCTACTTGAGTGATGAAAAGTACCGGGAAACTAATGAATCAATTCTGCAAGAGATTGAAGAGGCGGTCGAATACGCAGATAAAAGTGAGTGGCCGTCTCCCGATGAAGTCATGAACGATATTTACTCTAGTATGTAGAAGGGGTGAAGAGATTGCAAGTAAGCCAAGTTAAATTCACTTTTCTTCAATCGATTACCGACGCTCTTCGGCAGGAAATGGAAAGAAACGATCGCATCATTATCATGGGAGAAGACGTCAGGATCTGGGGTGGTGTTTTTGGAAGATTCAAAGGGTTCAAAGAAAAGTTCGGCGAAAACAGAATCCTTGACACGCCGATCTCCGAAGCAGGGTTTGTTGGAGTCGCGGTGGGGGCCGCAGCGACCGGTCTCAGACCAGTAGTTGATCTAATGTTCGTTGATTTCTTTGGAGTTGCCGCGGACCAAATTTTCAACCAAGCCGCGAAGATGAAGTACATGTTCGGCGGCAAAGCGAAGCTTCCACTCGTGATAATTACAATGATCGGGGGAGGACTTTCTGCTGCCGCTCAGCACTCTCAGTGCTTATACTCCACATTCGCACATATTCCAGGAATAAAATGCGTCGTGCCCTCGACTCCATATGATGCCAAGGGCCTCCTTACCACGGCGCTGAGGCAAGACGATCCGGTGGTGTTTTTTGAGCACAAGTTTCTTCATTCGATCGAAGGAACGGTTCCCGTCGAAAGCTATGAAATTCCATTCGGAAAAGCCGACATAAAACGAGAGGGAAAAGATGTTACACTTGTTGGACTTGCTCGAACTGTGCACCAAAGTCTGGAGGCAGCCGCTTCGCTTGAGAAGGAAGGAATCAGCGCCGAAGTGCTGGATCCCAGAACCATTGTGCCTTTGGATGAGGATGCGATACTGAATTCAGTCAAAAGAACTGGTAGACTGGTCATAGTCGATGAGGATTATCCGCGTTGTAGCTTTGCGACCGATGTGGCCGCTCTTGTAGCAGATCGAGGATTTCATTATTTAGATTCGCCAATAAAAACTGTAACTGCCCTGAATTCACCTTCTCCTTTCAGCCCAGTTCTAGAGGAGGCTTTCCTTCCGAGCACTGAACGAATCATAAAGACTGTTCACAGTGCTTTTGGAAGATAGGTCTAGCTGGATGTACTTTCTATCGATTTTTTCAAGTCCCGAAGAAAGCTAGCCGCTGTGTGCCCATCCATCGCCCTGTGATCAAAAGTCAGGCTTAGCATCATCAAGGGCAGGACTTCAATGACTCCTGCCGGGTTTACCTGCGGCTTTAGAGCGATCTGTCCCACCCCTAGTATTGCGGTCTGAGGCGGATTGATAATCGGAGTAAAACTCGAAATACCATACATTCCGAGATTTGAAATCGTAAAGGTGCCTCCCGAAACGTCATCGAGTGTTAATCTATGATTCCTAGCCTTTTCGCCTAACTCTTTTAGGCTGACTGAAATTTCGTCAATGCTTTTTCTGTTCGAATTTCTGATTACTGGAACCACTAGTCCTGATTCTGCAGCGATTCCTACACCAATGTTGATCTCTTCTATGATTTTGATCTGGTTATCTTCAATAGTCGAATTCATGATTGGGTGACTTTCAAGAGTTCTTGAGACGTGCTTGACCAAAAGATCCGTGTAGGTCAAATGATTCTCATCAGACGGACTTGCTGGAGAAAGGGCTTTCTGAAGGTTTGTTGCGTCGGCTTCTAACATCAGTGTTACTTGAGCCGTACCCTGCAAGCTAGCTGTCATATTCTCTGCAATTGCTCTTCGTATCGCACTGAACGAAATAACTTGCTTCACTTTAAGCCCGCCAGCAGTCCTATTCAGATTTGTTTCTATGTAAGCGGCCACATCACTTTCCAAGACCATTCCCTCGGGGCCGCTTCCAACAATTTTTGATGGATCAATTCTTCTTTCTTCGACTAGCCTCTTTGCTCGTGGTGATATTTTCCTTTTCACAACGTCGGAAGAGGCGAGTGTCGCAGCTTGAGGGCTCACTGAAGTTGGAGCCAATGTCTGAGACGATTGAGGCTGAGATATTGGAACACTTTCTGGAATTTTTTCACCTTGTTGTCCGACGTATGCAATTATTTCTCCGACGGGAACAATCGATCCCTTTTGTCCCAATATTTTCAAAAGAACTCCGCTTTGCGTGGATTGAATTTGACACGTAACCTTGTCAGTTTCTATCTCGGCGATAACTTCATCTTTTTTTACCGCATCGCCTTCCCGCTTATGCCAAATAACTACGGTAGCTTTCTTCATGGTCAAGCCGAGTTTCGGAATGGTTATCGCTTCAACCAAAAAAATCTCACATTATTTATGACAGAAGACCAGCACGCCTCAATCCGCCGAGAGTTATGAATATTGTAATTTTCATTGCAGAAAATGCAATACGCATCTTCTCTCCGAAGCCATGGGAATGTGGATATGTATTTCCCAGCTTTGCTAGTTCCATTGTCATGTCAATCAGTTTGGCCTCTTCTTCTATGTGCCGCTTGCAGTATTGACAATCAACTGTGTTACCCGAAACTAAGAGGTCGTGTTTTGCGAGACTGAGAAAGGCAAAGGTCGTGTCCCCACCATCGCCGAGAAAGTGTAGCGTTTCTTCCCATTTGTTTGAAATATCTTCGAGAAGCGCTTCTCTTTCGCTCGAAGAAAGTTGTCTAGACATTTAGATTGAATGACCCAACTAGCCACTCTCTCTTATAAGATAAGGTGTTACAATTTCAACTTCAAAACTCCGTCGGAACTCTCGAGGGAACCATTGTTTCGGAAGGATAAAACCCAAGTAAAATGATCAGTGGGTCGAGTAAGGCTTTACGACCTTGAAGTTACAAGGTCGTATTTTCTCATTGACCACGAATGTAACTGTGTTAAGCAGCAGCATGCCATTCTGGCCACCCCACGTCGACCGGTGCTAGCAGCCAATAGTGAGTTGAAGGGGCGCAGAGATCATTTTGGTCCATTTATGCTCTATCGGTTGGCGTCGATTTCAACTAAGGAATATTCTTCGTCAAGGATGAAGCGTTGATTACAAAAAATGGACGCATGCTATTTGGAAATTTATTGAGAGAATTATTTGTCATCCAGAAAAGGAACATTGTAAATAGAAAATACACGAGGACATTCAGATCTTACAAAGAAACTGAGATTCTATATGTGGCTAGCTTAGACTAAGACAAACGAATGAAATCGCCAGCGAGAACAAACGGGCCGATTCCAGATCTGAAATTCACTTGGCTTAAAGCCCTCGCTTCTGACTGTGAAAATCAACGAGAAATCTTAGCCTAAGGCGAATGAAGTATGAAAAAAAGACTTCTCGCAGTGTGTATCTTTGCCGTTCTCTACGGCTTTGTCCTCATAAATTATGTTGATCTAAATCAATATCTGGTCCGGAATTGGGCACCCGACGGATGGTATTCCTTCATCCTTGTCGTGCTCTGCGGCTTGCCCTTTGTGCCATTAAGTATCTGGGCGACAAGGCACGAGCCAAGCCCCTTTTACAAGCGCTTTCTCATAGTTGTAGGGTTCGGTCTATTCGTTACTCTATGCAATGATTTGGGCCTAGGCATCTCATGGTATAGTTTTGGGGCGACCAGTTTGAATTACGGATGGATGTACAGGTTCAATCTGGGCTTGGCAGGAACCGCCACGACTTGGACCGCGCAATTTGGTATCGCGCAGATTCCAGTATCCAGCTATCTCATGGGAGGTAGTATATACGCAAGAATTACCGTAGTTGCACTAATAGGCCTATTTCTTAGGCGATCTTCGGCCGAACCGCAAAGTCAACCTCCGCGTGAATTATCAGTTTATTACAAGCTAAAGAAAAATCGTTTCTGATGCAATAAACGGCGACGTAAACTACTCCAAATTGACACTGTTCACGGTCGTTTGATTTTCAATCCCCATAACACAGAGTTACGAGTGTTGGCAATGGTATTTACCCGTCAGGAGTGCTTTTTTACGAATCGCTCAACAGTGTCAAGGTATTCATCTGCCTGATCTTCCCACATTAGCATGTGCGAACTTTTGTCGAAAACTACAAGCTCGGAACCCTTGATTTTTTCATGTATTGGTTCCTGTACTTCCGGGCCAGCCTCATCGTATCGACCACAAGTTATCAGCGTGGGAACCTTGATTGTAGATAACTGATCGGTAATTTCAAAATCCTTCATGGTGCCTGTGACCGTGAATTCATTTGGTCCCTGAATCGCAACATACGGCTTCCTGGCATTGAGGTAATTTGTTGTCGCAATTGCTTCCTCGGGCCATTGATCGAGTTGCAAGAGATGCCTCTTGTTGAACTCTCCTACAGCCTTTTGATATTCAGGGCTCGTAGTATCGTTTCGGTCTTCTGATCTCTTCAACGCATCTTGCACGGATTGCGGGAGCTGGGCGCGGAGTCTATTCACGTTTGCAAGGTAAGTTTTGACACTAGCTAACCCAGACGAAGCTATCAATCCCTTCAAGTTCTGCTGGTACTTTAATCCGTAAGCTAATCCCAGTATAGAGCCCCAGGAATGTCCGATAAGAAATATTTTTTCGTTCTTTCCCCAGATTTTTTCTCGAACTTTATCGACTTCGTCGACGTAATAATCCACGGTAAATCTCGAAAGATAATCCGGCGTTTCCTCGGATCTGCCGGATGCATACTGGTCATAGAAGAGTGTCGTTATGCCTCTCTTCGACAGATTGGCGTAAGGGAGTAAGTAATCGTGCGACCCGCCGGGGCCGCCAGCGAGGCAAAGCATTTTTGCATACTCGTCTTTTGCCTCGAATATTTTGTAGTAGATTTTTGCCCCTTCTATTGGAATGAAGCCTTCTCGATAGCCCGATTTCCAGTTCTTATCCAATTTGCGATCGATTTCCCCGACATCGACCTTTCTATAAATAGTTAGCCGGAATAGCTTCTTGAGAAACCATGTTGAAATGATAAGAACGGGTTATACATAGTCGACGGATCAAGCTTGAGTTTGGGTAGAATCTGAATCCAGGGTGTTTTGGTCGCCCAATGCGCTTTTCAAGGAGCTACTGCAAGTGGCACATTACCAGCAATCTGAATGATGTCCATAGAGAACCGGTAACAACATTAATATGTTGACTCGTTTTCTGCACCAACTGTCTTCCTTATGCTTGGCGTAGATAGGAAGGGTATCAGTCGGTCGGCGACAATCGCTGTCGTTGTAGTAGTAATAATCATAATAGTTGTAGGAGGTCTCGCAGCTCTTTCTCTAGGTCCAAAATCCACGACGAGTAGTTCATCTTCTACAACCAGTACTTCATCCTCTTTACCGTCGTCTTCATCTTCAGTTTCGTCGTCGACGCAGCCGACAAGTTCGGTTTCTTCCTCATCCTCTTCGTCCTTAGGCACCACGTCCCCTTCATCATCCTCGTCGCAATCTTCGACGAGCACTCTTTCGTCCTCATCCCAAACTTCATCGAGCAGTAGCGCGAGCTCACCATCCACCCTTGTAATGGACGACTGGCTCTGGCCCTACGATGATCTCAATCAGCTATACGCGGTTCAGGAACTTCCGTGGGGCGACTGGCTCACCTACACTGTGTATCAGCCTCTGGTCGCAGTTAACGAAGTGGCCGAGTATCAGCAAGGGACTATTCAGTATCTTCCGGGGCTCGCCCAAAACTGGACGATTTCAACCAATGGCACGGTTTACACTTTCAACCTGCGACAGGGGGTCCATTTTTCTAACGGGGATCCTTTCAACGCTTATCAGGCATGGATGGAAATGTATGGTTTCTATTACATATCAGCTAACAGTTCAGCATGGCTGGAATCGTACAACTTGTTCAACATGTCTCTGGTCAACTTTGGTCCTGCCACTATCGCCCTAATCAACCAGAGTGGTCTGATCAATCCATCCCAGCAAGCTTTGAGCGTCATGCAAAATAGCTCATGGCCGATCTACGCGACCAGCCCAAGTCAGATAGTTTTCCATCTCAAAGCTCCCTTCACTTGGTTCCCGGGGGCTCTCATAGTATTCGATGGTTTAATGTTCGACACCCAGTGGGTTTTGAATCATGGTGGATTCGGAACGGCTGCCGCGATAAATTCGTACTTCAATCAACACGCCATCCCCGGTACCGGGCCTTATGATGTCACGAATGTCGTGGAGAGCTCCTATGTGCAATTCGCCCAGGATCCTAATTACTGGGCTAGGAACTGGACGCAAGCAGAAATTACAGCGAATCCAATCTTTGATCCAGGTCACGTTAAGAACGTGATCGTCAACTCAAAACCGGATGACCTCACGAGATATACGGACCTGTCAACTGGGGCGGCCCAGCTGGTTACGATCGAAACTGCCGATTGGAACCTAATCGCGTCGAATCCTGCCTATTCTTACTTCAAGCTACCTTTATGGGGCGGCATAGTCAGCTACATTTACTTCAACATGAACACATATCCCACTAACATAACCGATGTCAGGCTGGCGATAGCGCACTCCATAAACTACACCCAACTGTATCAGCAGGCTTTCTTGGGACAAATGAGTCCCTACGTGGGACCGGAGTATCCGGCATGGTCCCAATTTTACGACTTGGGTAATTATTCGCAGTATCAATACAATGTTACTCTAGCGAAACAATACCTAGCCAAAGCAAGCATTGCCAACTTCCCGACGCTGAACTTCGATGTCTCATCGGGTTCTACGGCTGAGATTAACCTGGCCCAGGTTCTTCAATCCGATCTCGCGCAGATTGGCATAACGATGAACCTTAATGTAATAATTCCTGCTCAGTTTGGTTCTCTCTACGGTAGCTACCAGTTTAACATCCACAACGCGCAGAACCAGCCTCAGCTGGGCTGCAATTGTGGATGGGCACCAGCCGCCCTAACTCCGGCGGACTACTGGGTTTCTTTCCTCAGCAACCAGTCCGGGTGGGGAAACTTTGGCGGGTACTCCGACCCGATCGTACAGTCGTGTATCAACGCCTTTACTTCAACCACAAATGTGACAGAAATCAGGTCATTGTGCTCAACGGCTCAGGCAGAGATAAACAACACAGCTCCGGTGGCGTGGCTTGGGATCAACGGATTGTTCGCAGCAGGAATCGGATCGCTTGTATGGAAGAATGGGGTCATCAATCCAAACTTTTTGGTGGATCCGGTCTGGGACGGTCAGGACACGATGCCGATTTTCAACACCATTAGTTTCGCTTAACCGAATCCAGCAGCGTGGCATCTCCGATTCTTTCGGTGATCATTCCGAGTGGATATTTTCGTTCGTCCTATAACGGAGAATTGAAGGAGATTCATGGCATTGTATGATTATTGATTGTCATACCCACCTTGCAAAACTTCCTGAAGATTACAGCAAAGAGCTTCTGGAAGATTACGACAGGGCTTGGGCTCACAAAGGAGGGGGAGACATGAACAAAGGCCCACAAGATCACTTGCGTGCAATGGGGGTTGTTGAAAAGGCAATTGTTTTCGGTCTCAAGGCTAAGGATTCTGGATTTTGGACAACCAACGATTACATTGCAGATTATGTCAAATCGGATCCTGAGAAACTGATCGGTTTTGCTAGCGTAGACCCAAACCACGAAGACGCGCTAATGGAAATCAAAAGGAGCGTAAAGACCCTGGGTCTCAAAGGCTTGAAGATGGGACCAATCTACCAGCATTTCGATCCTACCGACAAGAAGTACTATCCAATCTGGGAGTTAGCTCAAGAACTTGGCTTGCCGATTATAATCCATCAGGGAACCACATTTGTCCGAAACGCGCCTCTCAAGTACGCTTTTCCAATATTGCTTGAAGATATTGCCCTCTCCTTTCCTGATCTAATTGTTGTTGTAGCCCACATGGGTCATCCATGGGAAGAGGAGACGATCGCGTTGATTCGAAAGCAGCCTAACTTTTACTCAGATGTGTCCGCGCTTATCCCCAGACCCTACAGGTTCTACAATGACCTTGTGCTCGCAATGGAATATGGGGTCCTCGACAAACTCATCTTTGGATCAGATTATCCGATCTTTACACCCGCTCAGACAATGGAAGGGCTGCAGTCGATCAATTCCTTTGTAAAAGGTACCAATCTGCCCAAAATTCCGGAGGAGGCGATCAACAACATCATTTCTCGAAACGCCGAGAGGGCCTTGAAGAAGGTTCTTGTCAACTAAAATCTCTGGCAGCGACGTGATGTAATACCTTAGGTATTCTTTTGTGGTAGTGTAGTCTTCATACGATGACTTTAGCTGGCGCCAAGAGTGGGCGCTATTTTTCCGAACTAGTCTGGATAGGTCTGCTGTAAGATCTTCGTAAGCTCTTTCTTGCTCTCCTCATCAAGTGGGATATGAGGGCTTCTTGTGTGTGAAGATTTCACTATGCCCCTGAGTTTCAACGTCTCTTTTTCAATTTCTGCTGAAGATCCAGGGTGAAGCGACATAAAATCGACCCATGGTTTGTATCTAGCAAACGTAGCCCGCGCAGAATCTTTCTTTCCAGTTATGTAATCATTGTATGCGCTCACAAGTAGATCGGTTAGACAAGCGTCGGGTATGTTCCCTTGGGCGCCTAGATCAATTTCCTCGAACAAGAATCTTGCTGCCATTCCGCCAATGACTGTAAAATTCTTGGATTCGGGCAGAGCAACCGCGTCTTGAATTTTCTGTAAAATGTCTCCCCCCTCAACTTTTACGGATACGAGATTACTGTGCTCCTTCGAAAGCTTCGCGAATAAGCTCGTACGTACCCCCGAGCCCGAGAAATCTTCTGCATCTTGAAGCATAAGAGGTAGATCGACCTTGTCAAGGATCGTGTCGAAATGTTCCCACTGAGTACTAAACCCTGTCTTAACCCCTATTGGAGTCATCGCTATCACGCCGTTAGCGCCAATATCTTTTGCATAGCGCCCTAACTGAACGGCCGGCGCGGTACCCATGTGGCTAATACCGGCCCAAACCGGAACCCGACCGTTAGTTTCCTGCACAACTATGTCATAGGATTTTCGTCTTTCGCTGTCCGAGAATTTGTAGAATTCACCTGCGATGATCGAGACAGCTAACGCGTGGACTCCCCACTTTGTGTTGTATTGCACGAGTGATCTCAAACTAGGCTCGTCCAATTCCCCTCTTTCGTCCGTGACGGTGCTCAATGCAGGTATAATTCCTTGAACTTTGTCTACGACCAATTTCTCTATTGCACCTTCCCCCTACCCTGGATCTGACAGACTACTTCAACTCTATCTTTCTTGAAACCCACTAGCTCATCGTGTAGATTAAGCGACATTTCCTGATGCATTGGAATTACCGAAACCCTTTCACCCACGATTACGAGCACCAATCAATCATTGTCGAGGAGAGAACTTTTGCCACCTCTGAAACTTCAGTAAGATTTACGTATTCGTCGATTGTATGGGCACCATCTCCACCGGGTCCGTAAGAAACTGTTGGAATCCCTCCAAATCCATCCAGCTTTGGGGCAATGAACGCCGCGTCGGAAGCAGAAGATGTCCCGAAAAGATCGCAAGATCCCTTTAATGACACCACATTATCCTCAAGGGTTCTTACTATTGCCGCAGAGGTACTAATCTCGAAAGGTTCTCTCCTTGCTCCCCACCACTCTACTACTGGCGGATGATCTCGCATCCAAGGATCATTCCCAGCTACATCCTTCACTACCCCTTCAATTTCTCCTTGAACCTCGCTTCCTGATTCGCTCGGTGGGAATCCGACTCGCCCCTCTATTTCTGCCCGGCCTGCGACAGTCGCCGGCCAGTCACCTGCTTTCATGATTCCAATCGTCATGTTCGTGGATCTTCCGGGCCCCCGCATTCCTCCTGCCCTTACAGATTCGAGGATCGGATGTCTTCCAGAGAGCCTGGTAGCGCGCCTCTCATCCAGATTCATTAGGGCATCGTAGACCTTTGCAGCAAGTCCGATCGCGTTGACCCCATAATGTGCGAGGTGCGGCCACTCTGGTTTGCCAATTATCTTTATCCGGAAAAATCTTGAACCCCCTGAGGCAATTCCAATCGAATCAGAGGACGTGGCTTCACAGATGATGGCAGCATCTGCCTTGTATCCTCTGACGACCGCAGCGACGGTTCCACCCCCTCCAAATTCTTCTTCAACTACACTCTCGAGAATAAGATCACCTTTCAGCTGGATATTACTTTCAAAGACCGCTCTGGCTGCGTAGATCATTGAAACTAAACCTCCTTTCATATCCATCGATCCCCTGCCAAACAACTTGCCATCAACTACTTCACCACCGTACGGATCGTATTTCCATTGCCCAGAAGGTTCCGGACTCACAACGTCCACATGGCCATTTAGTATGAGACTTTTGCCGCCGCCACTTCCCTTGATCGTTGCAACAATAACGGGTCTACCATCATAATTCCAGGCGCCCGTACGAATAGGATGCAGCGGGTATCTCTGGAGATCTTCATCGACCGGTTCCCACTTGTCGATTGAAACTCCGGCTATCTTTCTGACCTCCTCTTCAACAATTTCTTGGACTGTACCCTCGAAATGAGTACCGGAAATGCTAGGAATGTTTACTAATTTCTTAAGGAGCTTCGTTTGCTCCTCAACCCTGGCGTCGATGAATTCGTGCGCCCGTTGCTTCTCATCTTGCCGAATTCTGTTGTTGATCAATCTGCATCATTTTTTCATATGCTGGATTCAATATACCCTTCCAAGTGGTTGGTTGAAATTTTTTCGGTCTTTAAGGGCGAGAGAATGACTTCATTGTTTGAAGGAAATCAATCTGAAAGTGCTTGCGAGACCAGCCTCTGGAACCCGAAAACCGGTCCCTCAAGAGCGCTGAATCTTCCTCCTTCAAACACGCCAGAGTCCAGTCCCTTCTGCTGTTTTTCAAGGAGTGGTATGTCCTGGTTGTTGATGAAATCGTTCCACTTTATTGACTCCTCGATAGCTTTTCTCTTCTCTTCATCGATATCGACAAAATCCTGGATGTACATTTGAGATGTAATCAGTGATCTGTGTGGACCATCAGGCCAAACCTGAAAAGTAGTAACGCGATCTGGGCTGAAATAAAGCTGGGTATTCGAAAACACCTGCACAATGTAAAGGCGCCTCTTGTCTTCCTCTGTCAGTCCTGACAAATTCTCCGGTAGACTCTCGAACCTGTACCCTTCAGGCAATCCCTTGGTGGAATTTTCCCAGTACAGTATAGTATACGGTCCATGAATTTTCGAATTATCTAATGGAATGTGCTCCAAATAGTGCGGACCGATCGTTTCGGGATGAACCAGGGGACAGTGGTAACACTCGTTCGCATTTTCCACTGTCGCCTTCCAGTTAGCCTCGACCTTGTACGTTCCTATCGTCCCAAAAAACTGCAAGCTTTCCGTAGAGTATTTGTCGAATTTTTCAGGAAGGTCACCGAGATACTTTCTTAGCGGCTCCGCTTTCGGATTGAGGTTGATCCACACAAATCCTCCCCACTTTTCCATGCGGACCTCGTATAGGGGGAAATCCTCCTTTTCAAAATCAACTGTTCTTTCCATCTGTGGGGCAGCCAGCGAGGCTACCATCCAGTTTGTAAGTCCATCCGTGATACGGACACTGGATTACTCCATCAATATGCGTAGCAGCATCATTAACGAGGCTCGAACCCCGGTGCCGGCAAACATTGTAGTAGGCTTTCAAGTCTTTGCCATTGTAATTCACGACGAAAATTGATTTCTTGCCTATGGTGACAGTCCTTGTGTCTCCTAGGTTTTTGAGATCGTTCTGGTGACAGATCATGATCCAT
>JABDCJ010000035.1 GCA_013288145.1 Nitrososphaerota archaeon
ATTTGGCTTCCATTATGGTGAAAATTACGGAAAACTTGTAAGAAAAGTCATCAACGACCTAAACATAAAAGGACAAAAAATCGGTATTGGCGACCATATTTGGGGCTCTACCACAGCAAATTTGGCTGAAGGCGTGAAGAATGCAGAATTTCATCCCGCGGGCAATTTGATAGCTGGAGTGAGAGCGACGAAGGACGATGAAGAAATACGGCTACTTCGCGAGGCTGCTGTTCTTACCGACAAAGTAATGGAAAACGTCATCCCCAAAATTACTGAAGGGGTCACCCAACATGACATTGAAACTGAAGTTGAGTTTCAAGGTCAAAAACTAGGTGCATCTGATGTGGATTTTAGACCAACGGCTATTTTTCATAAGACTGGTAGTAAGCCTTCGATCGGTCCGGCCAGTTATCCGAAAGAAAAAGGTTTGGTCCCCGGTACTTCAATCGCTTTTGACATAGGATTTGTTAAGGATGGTTACTGTTCTGACTTTGGAAGGAGTTTCTACTACGGCACGCCAGACTCAGAGATGAAACAAGGATACGCCGCTCTGCACTCAGCAATTCTTTCGACTGTGGACAGACTCAGTTCAGATGGCCTCAGAGCATGTGACCTTTTTCCGATCCTTGAAAAATATCTAGAAAAATTAGGATTTGGGAAGTATCTACCTACTTACTTACCAGAGCTGCTTGGACACAGCATTGGAATAGAGGCCCACGAATTACCCTGGTTGACGCCGCGTTACAAGGAGGAGATAGTTCCCAATATGGTAATGGCATGGGAGCCTAGAATCTGGCGTGCAGGCAAATATTACATGAGAGTTGAAGACATGATCCTCGTAGGCAAACGTAAAGCGAAATTGCTGACACAGTTTGACAGAAATCTCTTCCAATTATCCAATAGATGAACCGATCAGAACTTGAGAATGAGCGAAAACGAAATAGACTCTTAGTTCGATGAAAATCCCCGTAGCCGAGGTCTACTTCCTTTTAGGTTGCATCATCAGCCATAGTTGAAAAACATCGGCGTGATGGGCGATCCTTTTGCTGCTTCACTAGAAAAGGGGAAAGCGGTCTTTAACATAGCAGTAACTAAACTTCAAAAAATTATTGACGATAATCTCAACTGCGCACGAGTTCTTCTACAATTCTGCTTGGCCGTCTGCAATGACGTGCATTGTGATTACAATCTTCAGCTAAAATTCACAACGATCCTGCGGGCCGGCAGTGAAGTCTACCTTGGTTGCAACACTCAAGATTAACTTCGAGGGATGCCTCTGGGAATGGTAGACCGTTTGTTCGGCCACGACCGGCTCTACCTCCTCCCAAGGATTCCCGCCCGTGTTGAAATTTGGGGCGAAGACTGGAAAGGCGCTTGATGATACTTCAAGCCTAATCGAGTGACCGGGCAGGAAACGATTTCCGGTTGCCCACAAATCAATGTTGATTTTCACAACCTCGCCGGGCGAGACCAAATGGGATTTTTCATATCCGAATCGGTATCGGAGTCGAGAGATTCCGTGCCCTAATCTCATCGCGTAGCCGGAGGGATGGACATCCGAAAGTCTGGCAAAGAAATCAGTGTCGAGGGCTGAAGTGCTCACGTATAACTCGGCTTCCACGTTGCCAATCACATCTAGAGGAGAATGGAGGGGTTCCGAGGTGAAAACAAGCACATCGTCTCTCCTCTGAATGAAACGAAGGTCCTCGTTGGTCCCGCACTGAAACTGCTCCCTCCAATATGGAGCCGGTAACGGTAGTTTGGGATCGTATATGAATGAAGATGAAACCATCCCATCATGGTATGCCGACAGTTTGCCTTTTCCTGATAGTCCGTTAGCAATCCCATCAGACCCAAGCAAGAGCTCGTACTGATTATTCTGTGATGTCGGATAATCAGTGAACTCTGCCCAGCGATTTACGCCCATAACAAAAAGTCTGACCTGCGATTCGTCCATAATTCCATTTTCCTCGTCCTTCAACCAGTAATCAAACCACCTAAGTGCCTCTTTGTCCAGCAAGACGATCGAATCAGGTGTGAAATCGAAATCGCCCAGTCTCGAGGAATCAGTAGAAAGTCTGTGAGCCCAAGGACCTATCATTAATTTCTGTTTTTTCCTCATGGCGGGATTTATCTTACTGACCTGGCTGAAGTGATCAATGGCACCCTTTAGGGCATCATCAAACCATCCGGAAACAAAGTAAGATGGAACATCCACCAGTTTGCTCATGTCGTCCTCCCACAACTTCTTCAGGTACGAATCGAATTTCAGATGCTCGAACCTTTCGAGGAAAGGCTGTCCATCTAGACCGAGCTCGGAAAAGATCTTGTTTAGTGGGCGGGTGTACAAGAGAGATTCCCAATCAAAATTTGGCTCGCTTATTTCGTCTTTGACTGTCTTTCCTGAAGTGTAGAAATACCACATTGAAATTATCAGCAGATAGACTCCGGACGTGTAACCAGAGCAATCCCTGAATGGATGAAGCGAAGGAGTGCACTTGATGAACGCCGCTTTGTGGTGAGGAGGTCTCAACCTCATTGAAGAGAGTTGTAGAGCACCTTCGTAAGACGATCCTATTGTTCCAACATTACCGTTGCACCAGTTTCTTGACGCCACCCACTCGATCGAATCATACCCGTCTTCAACTTCCTGAAAGTAAGGATTGAAAGTCCCCTCGGAGTTTCCTCTGCCCCTTACGTCCATTTGAACGACTACGTAGCCATTCGCGACAAAAGTTGAAGCAGCTGTGAACCTTCCCTTGCTATCTTTTCCATATGGTGTTCGATTCAATACTGCAGGAAACGATCCCTTTTCTTTTGGAAGGTAGACATTTGCAGATAGTTTCGTTCCATCTCTCATTGGAACTTTGAGATCAAAAGACCAATCCAAGTGATATATTGTGATTTTCCGGTGCTTAAAAATCAGGCTCGGAAGTTACCTCTCTCAGTAAAGGGTTTTCAGCTATGATTTGGAATGGAATATGAAACTTGCCTTATAGAAGAGCTTCCTCCAAATGGTTTCTCACGGCACGGGAGAATTACTTGCGATGAGTACAAGAAGTTCAGCAGGGAGAAGGCGAGAAGACTTCTTTTATCTGCTCTAGTTGGTAAATTAACTCCCTCAACTTCCGCCTGACGCCTCCGTATATCTCAGTCTCGAGCCAACTTTGCAAGAGCGTGATGATCTTCGGATCCTCGAGATTGCCCAGCGCGACTACAGCTTCCGTTTTAAGTCGTGGGTCCAATGCATCTTTCATCTCGAAGAGAAAGTCCTTGATTTTCTGAGAATCATGTTTTGAGACTTTTCCCAGGTAAGAGATCGCCGCCACTTTGCCGTGCGTCTCGTTCCCATTTTTCGCGTAGTCCAAAGCTAGTGGAATCGCCCGCGCGTCAGATTTTTCGGCAAATCCTTTGAACGCGTGAGTTCTGACTATGTCAATTACCGAATCCTGCTCTAACGCAGATTTCATTGCATTGTAGGCTCTTTCGTCGTCGTTGTAGAGTCCGAGCGACCAAACAGCGTTTGCTCTGACGTAGTAGGAGTCGTCGTTATTGAGAAGCCATATCAGGCAGCTGATAATTTCCTCTCTAACTATCGTTTTTGTTGCTATATCGGCAAAGTTCCTAAGCGCGAATGCAACTCCCCTCCTGATTTTCAGATCAGCATCGTCTTTTGCGGAGAGCAAAAACCGCAAGGCAACTTCCGACTTTAAACTGCCCAGCACCTTTGCTGCTTCAAATTGAACACCCCAAAACCGGCTATCCTCGACCACCTTCTCTAATGCGGCGAGAACCTCCTCCGACTGAGGGTGTCTCGAAATCTCCCATATAGCCCATATTTGCTCCATTACAGAAGAACTGGAATCTTGCAACTGGTATAGTGACATTTGGAGAGGCTTGTGAAAATCCAATATCTTTAGAATCCAGTCATTTGGATCGAAAGATACGTTCCGGGGTTCTTCCTCGGCCACAAAGACGAACACTTCTTTTGGCGCCGACATTCGAATCACCTTGATTTCGGATTTGTTTTCGAATGTAAGTTTGATTTCGATTGGATTTGAAAAGAGCGGGATATTTTCCTTCCCTGCATTCTTCTGTTCGACTGCAAGCGCAATTTCTTTTCGATCGTGATTCCAAGAATAGCTCACGTCGTAGTCGGGGATGCCAGGGCTATAGAGCCATTCCTCAAAAAACGAGCCCAGATTGTGCCCGGAAACCTCCTCTACACATCTCTTGAAATCCTCAGTTTCTACACTGGAATTCTTGTGCTTCGAAACGTATAGGTTAATCGAGTCAAAGAATTTTCGATCTCCGAGTATTCCCCTAAGCAAATGAAGCACCCACGCACCTTTTTCGTAGGCATGTCGATCAAAAATTTCTTCAGGATCCCAATAACGATTAGTGACAATTGGTCTAGCATAGCGTTTGTACTCTTCAAGAAACGACTCACGGTAAGGGTAATTCATGAAGTAGCAATAATTGTCTTCGCCCCGAGTAGACCGTCTGTAAAGCGCTGTGAAGTAAGTCGCGAATCCTTCATTTAGCCACGCATGGGACCAGTCCTTGCATGTGAGGTAATCTCCAAACCACTGGTGTGCAAGCTCGTGAGCTACCACATCCTCTCCATTCTCATAATCTGCGTGGGCCCTTGCATCATGGAGAATCTCGTCACTAACTATTGTGGCGCTTACTGCCTCCGTCCCTCCGCCTGTGAAACCGACTGCTGTTTGTGCATATTTTGCATATGGATACTTCGTGCCGATAATTTTGGAAAAGTATCCCAACATTCGCGGAGTATTCCCGAAAGTGCGAAGGGCTTCGTCCTTTGATCGATTCGAGAGGACAAAGTACTCCAGTGGGAGGCCTTCCCAGGAATCCTTAATCTCAATCATGTCGCCGGCAACAATCGATCTAACGTATGGTGGATGGGGAACATCTTGAACGAAGTGCCAAGACTTCAGTCCGTTACCTGAATTAACAACGGAGACCAGTTTTCCGTTTGAAACTGCGATCATTGATTCTGGCAGAGTGACCGTAGTTTCGGTTGAACTTCGCATACTTGGATGATCGAAACAAGGATACCAGTACCTAGAATCGTTTGGCCAGCTGTGAACGAACTCTTGCCTAATTCCCCCCGAATCAGGCTCAGCTGGCCCGCCGAAGTAAAGACCCTTTTGTGGCATTGCCGAATACTCTAGAATAATTTCAAACATGTCACCTACAGAGAGCTCAGGTTCAAGCAATATCTCTAGTTCTGTGTTCGTTACCTTGAAGCGACAATTTCTGCTATTGACCTTGACTGACTCGAATTTCATCCCCACCGCATCTAGGATTATGTTTTCAACAGGAGAGGATAGAGAACACTCCAATTTAGCTGTCCCGGATATCAACCGCTTTTGAAAATCAAGTATCACATTTAGGAAACTGTGGTGAATCTCGTACGGATGCGAGGTAGGAGGACTTACGGGTTGACCCGGCAAGAAAAAAGAGCAAGAAGGGGAGATCATTGATTGATGATTCGGCTGTGTTAGCTCCTTCAAGTAAAAGAAGGTAGCGTCGGGTAAAAATTCCTCTCAACAAACGAGAAGGTCATTACGCCATACCGATCGTGCTCCAAATCATTGGATGCTCTGGAGGCCTGAAGTTTCCTCGTCGCAATATAGCAAAATCTTCAGCCGTAAACGAAGGGACAATCGAATTTCCGAGTAGGCTCCCAAATCAAAAGTTTCAGGGCAACATTGCCTCATCGATATTCGTCTTGATAACCATACTGTTCATCTCTTCCACCAGTGTCATAACCGCAGAGTTATCCCAATCCCCTCTGTCTTTTTCATATACTAAACGACTGAACATCTCATACGCCCACTCAGCTCCATTCAGCTTGAGTTCTTTTGATTTCGCCATTTCTTTGACAAATCCTAAGTCCTTAAGATGGTGCCGTGCTTTGAATCCCGGGATGAATTGTCTTCGCATGACCTTGTCTGCACGCGCATCTAGCACCCAACAACGCGCGGCCCCATCTTTAATGGCCTCACGGACTATTGCTGGGTCTATCCCGGCACTTTCGCCCAAGACTAGGGCTTCTGCAACCCCCAAAAACGACAAGGCCGCTATGAGTTGACTGCAAGCTTTAACGGTTTGTCCAGATCCACTTGGCCCAACATAGGTTATTTTCTTGCCTAATACTTCAAAGATAGGCTTGCACTTATCAAGTATCTCCTTTTTGCCGCCAACCATTATCGCGAGAGTTCCGTTAGTGGCACCTTCCGTACCACCAGAGACAGGAGCGTCAAGGTAGTCAACTCCAAACTTCTTGAGGGTTGTGGAGATGTCTTTCTCCACATCAGCCGAAATAGTACTCATATCGATGACAACCAGACCGGGTCGTGCAGATTCAATAACCCCATTAGAACCGAGCATCACCTCTCTTACATCGGAGGAATCTGGTACAATTGAAATGACCACATCCGACTGCTTCCCAACCTCTCCGGGATTTTTTGCCCGATGAGCTCCGAGCAATTCCAGCTCATCCATGGCAGCTGAACTCCTGTTGTATACCGTCACCTGATAGCCTGATTTGATAAGATTCTTTGACATTGGTTTTCCCATCAAACCAAGACCAATGAAACCGATTCTCGGGAGTTCCTCTCGTTTTCGACTCATGCACACCGGAAACGCTGCCCAATATAAAAAAGTCGTCCTAGGTTTGCCTCTCTGAAAAGGGCAGAATGAAAATATCATTTGTCATTTTCTAAGATGTAGATAGACTCTCTCAACCTCCTACTAACCCTACCCCAGACTTCGCGCTCCAGCCATTCTTTGAGAAAAGGAACAACTGACACATCCTGCAGTTCGCCAAGCATGACTGCGGCCTCTTCGCGTACACGCAAGTCTGAGTCTTGCTCAAGAGAGAGCAGCACATCTTTTGTGTCGCTTTGTCCCATTCCAAGCGTTCCGATTGTCCTTATTGCCTGAACTCTCCCAGATGATTCTTTGCCGTCTGCGAGGTAAGAAAGTGCCAATGGGTATGCCCTAATGTCTGCTCTTTCTGTGAATCCCATGAACACCATCTTTCGGACTACCCCCTCAGTTGAATCTTGCTTGAGTGCTCGCTCCAGTTCGGAAAATGCTCTCTCTGATTGCTTGTAGTAGCCGAGTGACCATGCGGCCTGTCCTCTTGTGTAAAACGAGACATCTTTTTCCAATAACTCGATTAGAGCGTCAACGACTTTGTCTTCGTATCTCTTGCCTAGGTGAGTGAATCCCCTCAACCCAAAAGCAATCCCTCTTCTAGTACGGTGGTCAGAATGTCCAACCCTTTTCATCAAAGCATCAAGTGCTTCAATGCTTCCAATTCTCCCGAGCGCTTTGGCCGCTTGCAGCCTCACACCCCAGAAGTCATCCTTATCGATTCGCGAAGCTAATATTTCCACTACATCTCGCGAAGGAAAATTTGATAGCTCTATGCAAGCGTAAACTCGTTCAATCGCACTGTCATCCCTCGAAAGTTGATGGAGGAACATCTCCTTCGTTTTTTTGATAGCCAGTTCTTTCAAAATCCAATGATTCGGATCTATGCTTACGTTGAGTGGTTTTTCCGGTAGTGCAAATTCAAAGTCTGCTGACTTGCGCGAGAGTCGAATTTTTTCAATGGTTGCCTCGGCGCTCTCAAACTCGAATCTCACTTCAATCGGAATGTCATAGAGCGGCGTATCCTCGATTCCTACATTTTTCTGTGAAATTAAAATTCGCATGGTATGTCTTTGCTCATTCCAAACACAATGCGCACTATAAACCGGAAATCCCGGAGTGTACACCCACTGGTCGAAGAAACTCTCAAGGTTCAAACCTGACACGTCTTCGAGCACCTTGCGAAAATCCGATGTCTCAACGTTTGAGCTAGCATGCTTACTTACGTACAAGCGTATACCTCGAAAGAAAGCGTCCTCACCCAATAACCCCCTGAGCCCGTGCAGCACCCAAGCACCCTTCTGGTAAAGATGCCGATCGAAAATGTCGTGGGCAGTCCAGTATCGTTTAGTGACGATGCTTCTTTGATAGCGGCTAGTTTCCTCGAGAAAATCTTCCATGTAAGAGAAACACATGAAATACTGAAACTCGTCTTTTCCCTCGTCGAACTCTTTGAAGAGTGCCGTGAAGTAAGTCGCGAATCCTTCGTTTAGCCACGCATGGGACCAGTCCTTGCATGTAAGATAGTTTCCGAACCAATGATGGGCGAGCTCGTGTACGACTATGTTGTCTGCCGTTGGTCGATAATCCATTGCCCAAACAGGATCCTGGAGCACCTCGTCAGTGATTGTAGTTGCCGTGACATTCTCGGACGCTCCAAAAGGAGCATAACTAACCGCACATTGCGCATATTTGGGATATGGGAAGTTGCAACCTGTGATTTTAGAAAAGAAATTCATCGAGCTGGAGGTTTTCTTAAAGGCCTCATAAGCCAAGGCTTTCTGTCGTGGAAAAACGATGTACTCGAGAGGAACATCACCGCACTTCTCTTCAATCTTCACGAAATCTCCGGCAACGATTGAGTGCAGATATGCTGGATGAGGAACTTCCAATTTGAAATGAAAAGCTCTCTTTTTGCTATCATCAAGTTCGCGCACGGAGACCAGATTCCCATTCGAAACTGCGAGCATATTCTTTGGCACCACTACTATGGTTTCCGAAGTATACCGCATGTTAGGGTAATCGAAACATGGGAACCAATACCGCGAATCCTCGGCAAATCCTCTAGAGAAAACATGTGATTCTTTGAAAATTAGTCCTTTCTTTGGAGTCGTCGTGTATGCGATTGACAATGTCAGTCTCTTTTTCGGCTTCGATTCGTCCTTCCCAATAGTGATTCGTAATTTGCCATCCTTGAGCTCGTAAGGAACATTTTTTTTGCCGTTTAGGCTGATCTCATTGCATTCGATCTCGATACAGTCTAGCTCAAGGGTTTTCACTTGATTTCCGATCACTTCGATCGTATGAGTGACATGGCCGGACACAGACCTCCTGTCGAAATCAAGCTCGATTTCCAGTTTCGTATGCCAAACCTTGATGGGGCGGTCTCGACAATATCTTATCGGCTGTCCAGGAAGAACGAATGGAACAGTCATTAACTGTTCTGGCTCGTTGAGTTCGAATCTTTAAGGATCTTGAAATTGTCGAAAGGACAATTCCTGATCTTTACAATTCTAGTGAGAATGCAGCTGCAAAAATGCAATGATGCAAGCGTGTATGGCCTCTGTTAGAGTGTAACAAAACATCATTGGTCCAACATCTCACGAAGCCGCGGTATTTGATCCGACTGCCTATTTGGGAAAATCTTTGATTGAAAATTGTTCGATCTTCTTTTCGTCGAGGTCCCAGCCGATTCCAGGCTTGTTGGGCACCCTAATGTAGCCTTCATCCAGCTTGAGCGGTTCCTTCAACAAAAGGTCGTGAAGCATTATCTCCGTAAATTCTACAACGGGGTCGGCGTTCTTAATCGCTACTCCTAAATGCGTCTTTACTGCAACCATAGGCCCAAGTCCATACTCTGTTCCAATAACTATTGGTTTCCGAGCGGCTTCTGCTACTGTCGCCCACTTCTTTACTCCAGAAATACCGCCAGCTTTGGAACACTTCGTATTTATAATGTCACAAGCATTTCTCCGGAGAATCTCATAAACTTGGTATAGGCTGTACGCACTTTCATCCGCTTCGATTGGTGTATCCACAGCGAATGCTACTTTACGCATTCCTGAAAGGTCCGAACATGTCACGGGCTGTTCCAAGACTTCCAGACCTGTTTCGAACTTTTCAGCGAGTCGCGCTAGTCTTATGGCTTCTTGGATTGTGTAGCCCTCGTTCGCATCTCCTCTCAAGCTGATTTTTTCTCCCAAAGCATCCCTGATAGCTTTAAGGCACTTTGCATCACTATCGGGATTTGATCCTATTTTTGCCTTGATTCCCCTTACTCCCGTGTCATAGTATTCACGGCTGTGAAGTTCCATCTCATCAGGAGAACCCCTGGGAACCTCGACAGATGCGAGTACCTTATCTCGATATTTTCCTCCCAGCAGGACATATAGAGGGACACCAAGCGATTTACCGAGGATGTCATATAAAGCGTAATTTATCGCTGAAGTAGCATGGCGGAGAGCCATTCGATCAGTTCGCCAGCTAATTACGTCATTGTTGCGCTCTATGTCTGTTGGATCTAGGCCAATTAAGTTGGGAGTCATATATCTGTCGATCATCAGTTTCACCGTCTCCACGGTTTCGTAGCTGTCAGTGGGAGCTTCGCCGAATCCAACTAGATCGTTGTCTGTCCGTACTTTAACAAGAACATAGTCCATCAAGAGATTTCCCTCAGAGTCACGCTTCCTTTTGTGGACTATTGGCTCACCCTCGTAGAACTTGGTCGGGGCGTTTTTGCCCGTTACCTTGTCCATTTTATCTTTGAATGCGCTCATTGGGATACTCAGAGGAATTGTTTCAATTTCCTTGATTTTCATTTGAGGAGCAGAGTCCGAAACCCGATTTTACTCTACTATAAACTATCCCTTGACAAAGGCTAGACTATCTAAGCCCTCAGATATTCCATTCGCAAACAAGTTTAAAGAAACCAGACCGGGGTTTTCTGATAATGGCAAGAACAGTAGCCGCTAGCCTGGAAAAGCCAGGTATGATCATGCTTAGGGAGCTAGACCTCAAACCTGGTCCGAGACAAGTACTTGTAGAAATTAATCAAGCTTCGATCTGCGGGACCGACAGAATCGCTTTCCGGGGCGATACTTCAGCCGAGACTGAGTTTCCGATTTTCCCTTGGGGTCACGAAGGAGGTGGGACCGTTGTCGAGGTAGGAGAGAAGGTACACGAGCTGGCAGCAGGGGATAAGGTCATGTCTTTTGGCATAGGGACATTTGGAACTCATGCTCTTTACGAAATGCCTTTCGGCTGTCTTCCGGCTCCCGAAGGGGTTGACATGCGCGTAGCCTGTTTAGGGGAACCACTTTCCTGCGCAGTCTATGCGAGCCAAATTGTAACGAGAAATATGGAGTTGGGGGATGTAGTTGCCGTTGTGGGGGCAGGCTTTGCCGGTCAAATTCTGTCACAGGGTATCAAAAAGGGAGGAGCCGATTCTGTAATAGTGATCGACGTGGCTGACGAGAAACTGAAACTAGCCAAAGAATTAGGCGCCGATATCGTAGTCAATCCGAAAACGGAAAGGGTCTCAAAATCTATAATGGATCTTACAAACGGAAGAGGGGTAGATGTAGTCGTGGAGGCCTCTGGCACTGGTGAAGGATTGAACACTGCTTCTGAAATAGTGAGACACAACGGGACAATTGCAATCTATAGTCATTACATGAAGCCAATTACGGTCAACTTGTTTAGGTGGCACGAAGACTGCTTGAAAATTGTTCACACCTGTCTTGTTCACAGAACGGACGAGGAAACTATCATAGGAGTGAGAGACGCGTTCCGGTTAATCAAAAAAGGAATATTTGATGTCACGCCTCTGATAAGCAAAACAAGATTCAAACTAACGGGAATTACAGAAGCTTTCGAGCTCGGCCTCGAAGAATCTGCCTCCATAAAGACTCTAGTTTTGCCCTAACTTCATAGGCAGAGGCTGCCTGGCGGCTTTCTTTACTGCCCTTCAGAAAGCAAGCGAAACTGTTCGTGTCACAAAATTTCCGTTCAAGTCAGCCGATCAAAGTAGAGTGTCGGCAGCAAAGCACCATTCCAGTAATAACCATGTATGTTCGAGGTCATCACCATGAAGCCGCTGTAGTAGAAGGTAGGCAAATACTGCACCAACTGGTTCGAAAGAGCTAGCATTTCATTGCTGACCGAAACTAGCCCCGTGAGATTGCCGGAGCCGTCCGCAGCAAGTGCCTGTTGATAAAGCTGACCGAAAGAGCTGAAGTTCCAGTTGTCAGTCACAGCAAAAGGATGTCCTGGCGCAAGGACAAAACCTAGCACAAACGTGTCCCATGGATAGTCGACTGACCATTGGAAGTAGTAGGTATATTCATGAGCTATATTACTGTACATATATCCGACTGGCACTGGTGCTACGTCAACGGTAAGCCCCATGTTGTAAGTTGCGCTCACGTTGTTGACTGCGCTAGCCATCTGGCCAAGAATGTCTTGGGCCACAAGGTCTCCAGAGTCGTAAGTAAGCGTAACAGTTTGTGCAACGGGTTTACTGCACTGATTGTTGGAATTCAACGTGGGGCAGCCGAATGTGTTATTGAAGAGTCCGGCAGGAGCTGCGGAGCCGTTCACCAGGGTAAAATGAGTCAGCGGTTGCTGCATAGCAGAAAGGAGTAAGTCTTGGACAGCAGTGAGATTGAGGCTATAGCGCGGAAGTATTGAAGGGTTGTAAGATCCAACAGGGGGTGTTCCCGGAGGCATGATATTTTGTGAAACTATTGCCAAGTTGTTGTTCACTGCCGAATTCAAAGCTGTAACGTTTATCGAATCCGAGAAGGCTAATCTAAGGCGGACATCTGCGAATGGCTGAAATGAATAGTAAGAACCAGTCAAAGCATTGGAGACATTCATGTCAAAAGCGAGTGCGTTCCCACCAACGCCCGAATATGGCCCTAATACAGAGACTCCTGGAATTATCGACTTGAACGTACCATTGTTAAGCCATGTATTTCGATCAACAACATCATAGAGATTGGTTGGAGGCACATCGATTATCATTGCTTTACCTGAGCCGGCAGCGTTCTTGAGATCTATTTCTCGCGTAGTAAGGCTTGGAACAAAGTTCATGTTAATTGTTTTGAAAGTGGGGACAATTTTAGTTCCCCCAGCATATTGGAAGGGTGCACCCCAGTAGTTTGGGTTTGCCGCAAAGACGAAATCATTAGTAGACTTACCATATGACTGTAGAATGTAAGGACCAGTTCCAGCTTCCGAACCCTGATATGAGCCATCTAGATAGGTTGTCCCGCACCCCGTTGGTGTGGATCCAGAATTGCAAGTTGCAGCCTCGTCGACGAGGTACTGATAAATCTGCGAAGTTTCGTTCCCAGCAAGAACTGGGTTTGGAAGCGTATACCCAAGAGAAGTTTGATTCCACAAAGCGAGATCATGTTGCATCACAAATTGCGGGGCCAACATCATGCCATAATTATATGCAGAAAGGATGAAAGGAATGAATGAGTTCGGACTCGACACATGAATCTCAAGGGAAAGAGGCCCCGTTATTTGAACAAAGTTTTCATTGAGGACATCATTAACATAATTTTGGTTATACGTCATGTGGCACCCGCAATACGCGGATGATAAACTCTTGTTCAATAGCTGTTGGAAGTCCGGTGCAAACTGGGTTGCATGGCTGCTTGGTGTACTCCCATCCATCACGAGAACACGGTTCAGAGTAAAGTAAACTGAGGTCGAGTTGAAAGGCTCACCGTCCGCAAATGTTATGCCACTTCTTAGATTGATTGTGTACGTTTTGGAGTCAGGTGAAACAGTATAGTTCTGAGCTAACCATGGAAGAATCTGTGTGGTGCTTGAGCCATTGAAGAAAAACAGTGTTTCATATACGTTACCAAGAAATACTCCGAAAGAGTCGTATAAGACAGCTGGGTCAAGCCACGACGGGGAATAGATTGTCTCGTACGTCAGAGTCGTAGGACCGCTTACCGAC
This sequence comes from Nitrososphaerota archaeon, assembly GCA_013288145.1. Next base: position 13,667 of record JABDCJ010000035.1, read on the forward strand.
GAGGATGTGGAAGCTGATGTGGTGCTGGATGATAGTTGAGAAGACGAGGAAGACTGTGAAGCTGAAACCGAGGAAGTTACGCTACTGCTGAACGATGAAGAACTGTACGATGAGATAGAGCTGGTGCTTTGAGACGAGGATGCTGAGATTGATGACGTTCCGGTATTCGAGTTACTCGAAGTATTGGTGCTGTTGGTACTAGCACCAAGCAGAACAGAAGCCAGTCCTCCTACAATGATTATTATTACAACGACAACAATTACAACTATTCCAGTCGTCCTCGAAATGCCGGCTTTGGATCGATAGTTCAGCATCATCGATTGAAATCCAAAGCGGCAAACTATTTATACAATGTTACCACTTCCTTCCACCGCTCTCTAGGGCAATACTATTTAGGAAGGATTTCAACGGGTCCCTCGCTTTTTTTGGAATAGTCTTTTCATTTCCTCTCAACGAAGTTTTTGAACAAGTACTTTGTCAACCTGAACGCTCATCGGTTCAAAATTTTTCACTAGGACGTTTTTCTGAATTCTAATCCAGATATCTGTCGCTGAGCATTCGACTTTAGGTTCAAATCGCACTCGGGTAGCTATTTTCGTGGTGGTCCTTCGGAGGATTTGGATCCTAAGATTGCACCTACCAAGAGAAGAAAAATTTCCTGCGCCGCAACTCAAACCCTAGTTCCTGTTGCCTCGATCTAAGTAGTTTTGTAGTACGCAAAAGTTCCGCATCTGTCCAATCGTTTAGTTCGGATGGGGTCAAGACCTGTGAACAAACAACCTCGGTTCTCACAGAGTCCCCAAAGAAATCAGTTATTTTTCGTCCGCTCAAAGCAATAGTCTTTCTATTTACATATTCGGACAATGCCTCTCTAGACAAAGATGTAATGCTTCGATTTTCCTTTGAAGCCATTGAAACCAAAGAGTCGAGAAGAGACTTGTCGCTTGCACGGAAATTAAGACGTAGAGTGTTCCGCGTCTAGAGAGTCAACTGGGCAGCGACCCCGAAGATGATTTTAGCTCTGCGTGTGTGCGCTACTACAAATCTACCACCTGAACAAGTATCCGCGGCGCCTGAGCTCCGAATCCAGTTCTTCCTTTCGTGCACGAATGAGTTTTGCCATGCGAAGCAATTCCTCCTCGTCCCAACCATTTAGCTTACTTGGGCTTAACACTTGATAATAGAAAGGTTCTGAAAGAGCTGGATCTGCTAAGAAGTTGTCCAGCTTCTGGCTGGAGCCGCCGTTTCGGCGCGTTACAAATTCTGCGAGTGCCGTGCGGACGAGTGTAGTTATCTCAACTCCCTCACTCTTTGCTATGTTTAGGACAGCATCTAGTATCGGCTTGTCTTTTGACCTTATGTTGACGGGAATCGTCCAGCGAGGTTCCGGTACCATTTTACTTCTTCTTTTGATCTCCTTTCATGGCAAGGAAGAGCGGTTAATTGATGCGTGCATGCAATGCATGATCTTTCACTTCAGATGGCACTTCCGTTTTCATCCTCATTTCTAGTATCGTCCCTTACTATCAGGATCGCGTCCTCGTGAAATGAATACCTAGGCTGCCAGCTTGCTTTCTCCCTATCCAGTCTTTTAATCCCCTCATGTGTTATTTTCCAAACGCCAAGCGGTATACTTTCGTTTCCTGCGGGAAAAATCTGCTTTTTCAGCGTGAGGTTCTTTTTGCTGAACTTTATCACCGTGTCGGTGATCTTCTTTCTCGACTCGGGGTACCGAGCCTCAAGGTCGTCCGTACTTAGATGATCAAACCATCCTCTGACTTCTCGGATAACGTCTCTAGCGCGCATTCCATTGGATGGTTCTCTCGCTAGCACTGAAAGTACCGGAATCGAACAAGAGCTACACGCAGGAGACTTGGCACTTACCGAAACAATTTTTCTGGTAGATTTCTTTCCATTGCCTTTTTCTGATGAATTGCTCGCGATTTCACCTGCTTTTTCTCCCGATTCCTCCTCCCTAACTCGAAGAAGAATATCTCCTCGGTTCAAATGGGTTTTCAGAGACGCGGACACACCCGAGGTGTCCTAAATAGATTGTTGTCTGAAGAGTAATACCTGGAAGTCTGATCTATCAACCGTCGGGGAACACTAGAACGCGATTCTTAGGTTGTCAAGGAAGGTATTCCGATCTTCTTGGAATTTTCGTATCGTTGTTAGTTCACTTTCAGCAACCCCCAGACCCTTATCGTGAATCAAACAGGTGGAGCCTCCGACTTCACAGTTCGGAAGAAAAATTCCATCCCAGCGATGAATATTTTTCACGATTCAGACTGAGGTTGTTTTCAGATATATGTCCGAATTTTTCACTGAACAATCATAACTATCACTTTCAATCCGTCCCTCGTTCCTGTAAGGTCTCCTTCAACACCTCTCGGATTCTTTATCAAATGATCAGGATCGTAAACGAAACAAAATAACTTCTTGCAATCTCCGTGTTTTTTGTACCGGTCTATGTCAATTATCAGCTCGTCACCGACCTCCTTGTCCCGCAAATTTTCCTTCGTTTTCTTGATCTCCGCGACTGTTTGCTCTTTCTTCAGCAAGAAATCCATTCTTGCAGCTTTTCCTGCGTAGCTAGGTGTCCACTCTTCGGGCCTAATATCGTCAAAATAAAGCTGCAAAAGCGAGTGGAAAACATCTTGCACATCATACTCGTCCGAGATTTTCAAGGTCTGTCGCGAGTCGTGCCTTCGTTCTAATTGTCGGGCCACAAGCGGGAAGCGTGAAGCTATTATTTTCAGAACTTCCAGATCATCTTTACTTTCGCTGGGTGAAGCAGTCGTTTTTATTTTCGAACTCCACGGAAAGGGTTGACCACACTTACCGCAAAAGGCTGGCGGTTTTGATTCAAAACCAACAACAATGGCTCCACCGCCACTATGATAGTAACCGTTTATCTTTGTTTTGCACTTAGGGCATTCTGTGATAGTGGGACTTCCACACAATTCACAGTGATCTCTTCTTTCCTCTGGATGAGTCTCATAACGATCTGTTATCACATCCCCATTCGTACAGACTTGCATTGTATCATAGTACGGTTCCCTCATCGGCGGGCCGCCTATCCTGAAAGCCATAGAGCTTGGAAGAACATTTCACTCATTCAATTTTAGTGTAACTAATCGGAACTATTGGGAAAGTGGGTTTCCCATTGGAAAAAGGAGGCTCCACCGGCAAGACTTACCCTCACCTCTTTCTGAGCGGATTTAGAATCCGAATTCAGAATAGTCAAAGAAATTCTACTCCATTTCACATTTTCAGCCCTCATGCGAATAACTCGCAACCACATTCAAGACACCATCGAGCTTCCCCTCTCTTTGGACAAAGGTAGCCTAATTGATTTTGAGACAACCGGTTTTCCTTGGATTAACGGCTGCGAGATCGTCACGCTTGGATATTTTTCTAATAACGACATTGTGATCACCCAGCGCCGCACTCGCACAAAACACGACTACTATGTCGAGATTTCCAAAATCCTCGACAGCCTTCCCCGTCCCTTCTTTTCTTACAACACTCTTTTCGAAGGTTCTGTTATGAGAAATCTGTTGAACATCTCCGTTCAACCAGATCTTCTCGTTGACATCATGAAACCTTGGCGGCGAAAGGCCGAAGCAAAGGGAATGAAGTGGCCGAAGCTCGACGAGCTCATGAGCGAACCGGAAGACTACTTCAAAGATCAAAAGATCTGTGGAAAAGATATTCCCAAGATGTGGAGCACCTACCTGAAAGTTGGGACCGAATCCTACCTGAAGCGTATTATGGAGCACTGTCTGAGCGACATGCTCCGAGAAGCAATTCTCCTGTTACGTTATCATCCTTCATCCGCTATTTAGAAAGAATCCGATCTTGCAACTTGTCCCTTTCGAATACAACATCGGTTCCATCCAAGACGATTTTCTCGAATGGATGGAAAGACATCGAAAGGCCGACTACTTATTTCTCATAGACGAGGCAATCGGCTTCGCCTATGTCCGACCTCTCGCCAAACTATGGGTCGTCGATGTCGGCCACATCGCTGTCCTAATTTCAAAAGTAGAGGCTCCTGCCTCCCAAGATCTTTTGATCAGTCGCGTCATCTACAGGGTGAACGACTGCGTTGTCCACGAATTGATTCATACGTGCGACATCTTACATGCACCCAACACGCTAGACTTTCAAGATATCGAGGATGGCATCGAAGTAAATCAATCGATCTATTATTCCGTCGTTAGGAAATTAATCTCTTCGTGACACTTGTCTCGTAGATTGCATTTTCTTCAGTTGTTAGTTGATCAAAGCAATCTCACAGATATTCGCCATTCTCCTCTTCGCTAGAATCAACAGAAAATACCTTATCAAATCTAGATAGCGAAGTCGGCCTTAGGAGCTCTTGATTGTAGTGAACAAATTTTCTTAACAAGGGTTGGGATTTCCATGAATTGGAAATCTGGTCGTTTTGAATGGCTGCCTCAACGATCTTTTTCATTCGAAATCTGTTTAGCTGTTTTCTCGGAATAAAAACTAAGATTCTTGTGACTATAGCAGCATCATCAAAACTAGAGCATTTTGAAAATCGCGCGATAAAAGAGTCAACATCTAATTTTCCCTTTTCAGCTATTCTCTCAGCGATCTGAAGGACTCCCTCTACTGCTTCGTTATTATCCCATCTAAGGGCTTGGTATTTCCCTATGAACCCGTATGGAGCCTTATCAACGCTTACAGGAATGATACTTTTTCTAAGAGCGAGTGCGAACCCGCTTTCCTGATCTGTCCAATCCGATTTGGAGAAATTCCTACTTACAATCGGGATGAATACCTTGCAATTTCGGAGTGCAATCCTGATCTCCTTCTCCCAAAGCGATGTTGGTTTGATATCATCTTGAGCAATGAAAGATGTAATCGATAATCTCTTGGGAATCTGTTTTATTTTGTCTGCGATCACATTTTCCTTGTGATGGTGACACGTGAACAAACGACCTCAGTAATCATAACAGAGTCGCCAAAGAAATCACGTACCTTCTCATTCTAAATTGAAAAATCAGACAATCTTTAGTGTAATCTCAACGAGTTGCTTTTCCTTTAATCCCATCTGTCGGATGATTTCCTGTGGGATATTGAGGTACCAACCCCGAGTAACCTCACGTGAGTATTTCTTAGATCGAGCCTTCATGTGTAGAACAGCTACGGTAAGAGTGATTTTCCGATTCGGTTGTGCTTCCTCAGTCATGCGTTAAGGCACCTTTTGGTCCACGTCTTTGCAAGGGTAACAAAATCCCTCGAGGCCATGGTGCCAAGAGGGAACATTGATGGAATTGTATGCTTCAAATTTTTCAATTGAAAATTCAGCTGAAGCAAGTTAAAGAAATCTTTGTTCAGTAAAATTCACTCTCAGCAATTGGTCAAGCGAAATCTGAGATTTTGAATTTGTTAATGAATTGCCAGCGCTCGAAAATCTCAGATTTTCTTAAAGGTATAGATTAGTCCAATTGCCTAAAACGTAATGTCTACCCAATCCCGCAAAAAGTCTCGCAACGTCGTGGAGTGGTTCGCACAGAACGGACCTGCCACTGCAAAAGAGTATGCGCGAGAATTTGCTAATGTAAGAAACGAGCAAGCTTGTAAATCAGAAATCCACACAGCGTGGACTAGGCACCAGCTCTCACGTGTCGTTACAATAGAGAAACAAAAACCCGTTTGGTTCTACTACACTAATGAGGAACAGCTTTACTTGCCGTCGAGCAAGGAAATCTACGTTCCTCTCAGGAGACTGGACGAAATGAAAAGGGCAGTGGTCATTCACGCCATTCAGCAGCTAATAAGTCACAAAGGTCGCCGAGGCACAATTGATATGGTTGCAAAAATAGCCGGATATTCGACCCATGAAATTGAGAACGAGGTCTACGCCGTTGCTCCAAGTCTAAAATTCCAAATTTACAAAGAATAATAGTTTGAAAAGATATGGCCACAAACGCACGGCGTTCACATATTTTTCTAAATACTATGAGCACCTGATGGCAACAGATTTTACCTAATATTTTGATAATTCCTTGAATTTTCGGTAGCTGGGACTCGCACGAACTAACGCTCTTTGATGTGTAATAGCTCGCGACGAGAAAAGAAAATTATTGATCCTCCCCCTGACAGATCCTATCAGTTTCACGCTTGGGGCCATTCGTGGACAATCTAGCGGACACGGCGGACATCATGACGGACACCATGGACGCGTGAAAAGATGCTTATGAGAGTTCCAAGAGAAATAGTTAGGGCAGACACGATTGTTGAGTTCGCAAAAGGTAAAGTAGTAGTTTCACTGATCACAGTATATCGAAAGAAATGTCCGAAACAAATTCTGCAATCAGGGCCACGGTAATAGATCTCTGGTTTCACAAAGATTTGTCTGCTCGTCAGATAGAGCCATTAGTGCCGCGGAAAAAAACTTGGATCTCCGAGACCATCCAGGAGTACCGAAAGAGCGATCCAACCATTGATGAGCTCAAGGGCTTCTACCAGATGGTCAAGAAGAACAAAATCAACCCTCGCGACTTACCGAGAATAGTCGTATTCAAAGGAAAACTGGACGGCTTGAACTTCGCCACAGACAGCCTCCCCGGTTGCCTAAAGATTCTCGCGTCATTTCCCGACAATTCGGAGGAGGCGGTAGCAGCAGGTCTTTTGATGATCGATCTTCAGGCAGAAGAGGGGAAGACCTTTACCGAACTCACCACCGAGTTTCCTATACTTGCTGCAAATGTCAAATCCCTTCGGGAAAAAGAGACTAGCCTCACCAAGACTGTAGAGCAGCTGGAGAAGATAGTTCCCGAACATGAAAGACTTCTGGAACTTTCGAAAAAGTTGAAGGAAAGAGGTCTCTCAAACTATGACACGCTCGATCGCTGGATCGATCGTCAGCGCAAGTTGGATGAGCTTGACTTTACAGAGCAGGCAGCCGATTCACTGGCCAGGGAACTCGCTGCGAACAAAACTACGCCGATTGAGTCGGCCAAGATTGTGACCGGTATCCTTGTGGAACATAATTCTTTGTCGGATGCAATTTCTGTCGAGAAAAGGAATCTGAACGAGCTAGATCAACAAGTCAATCGCGCGCGTTCGACGATCAAAGACTATCAGACTAGTATTGATTCGATGAAGACGACCTTGTCGAAGCTGAACGTCGAAGCTGAATCTCAGAAAGAAGCGATTGCCGAAAGCCAGAGTGAAATTGACTTTTCGCGCGCATTCACATCCCTAGCCAAAGATCCACGATTTCTTACGAACTCGCAGATCGATACGTTAAGTTCAAACCTCCAAGAAATAAAGCGAGCAAGAGAAAGTGGGTTAACGCATCTCTCAGATGCAAATGCTCAAACTTCCAAGGAATCTCTGCTGCAGGGCTTGGTCGACATTGTCAAGCTTGATGTTGTTAGAAAGTCGGAGTTTGAGCAGCTCAGCGAAAAGTACGAGATACTTTCCAAGCAGTCTCGAAAAGATAAGTCAGACCTAAACGAGAATGCATCGGAGTTAACTAAACTTCGATTGGAGAAGGAAAGCATGGTAAAGGTGGATGCACAACGAGGCCTTCAGGATCTCGTTTTACTCGGAGTGAACGATGTGCTCTCAGGGTTCCAGACAAACTTTGGAAAAATTCCCGTCTATTGCATTTGTCCCAGATGTAAGGGTCGCCGGGGGCCCCAGAGGATCGACTCCACCAACTTCAAGGCCAGCTTCAACTTTACTTGCAAATATTGCAGTGAGGAGTCTCATCCCTCAATTCAACAATTGTACCTTACCACGCTGAAACTTACGCTAGGGGCGGAATCTGAGCCGCCACGGCCGAAGTACGCGCTAACCGAAGAATAGGGGAGCCAGCTATTCTAGCATATTGCATACCAGTGCCATATCGAAGCTTTCAAAAGAACTCCATCCTCGGTTGCTGACTGCTACAAGATGGGTTTTTCGATGAGCTGATTGAATGCTTTATCGTCTTCGATCGAAGAAAATCGTAGGTAACAGAAGGCCAGTACAGTTTAGAGAAAGTACTCTTTGAAATCCAACTCTCCATTCGTCTTCTAACTCCGTTAGACTCTTTATTCGCTATACCGCATCCCATCACGGAAAAATATTGGAAATCTCCATAGACATTGGAACCGGGATCCTCGACGGAATCAGCAAGGGGCTGGACGCAATCGGTCCCAACGTCGAACAGGTCTTCTACACCGAGATGATGCTCTCGCACAACCTGACCAAAAACGAGATCCTCGACCGGCCCGAGGAATTCACTGAGGCAATGTCCAAGTTTTTCAGGGTCGGCACCTCGCTGGTCGAGCGGACCATCGGCCAGGAAATAGTGAAGAACTTTGGCATCCCGGTCTCCCCCGGACTGAACTTTAAGACCGCACTGGAGATTGTGATGAAACTCCCGGCTCCCTCAAAGTTCAAAACGTTCACTCAAGTATACGACCCCACTTACTGCAAGACGTGTCAGAAGATAGGCAGAGCAGATCCCACGGTTGCGAGAGTAGCATTCAGTGACTGCCAAGAGCACTATACGAAACGGGTACTGAGACTGAAAAAGTACGTCCGGATGGAAGGCAACGTGAAAGTTCATCCGATGTGGAATAGTGGATAAGCTATAGATCTGCTACAAATTTACGCTGTTACTTGACCCCTTAGCAAGTGCCTGCATCATCATGGGGATGACCTCGCTTGCACGCAGGACTTCTAGATAAAGCGGATTTCTCTGCTGTCCGCATGGAGCACCAAATCCCCAACTTCCTCTGCATGTGATAACTTGCCTTTCTCCCTCAGGATGACCGACAGTACGTCAGCTTCAGAATCGTATTCCAACTTATGTTTCATATCGGTCTCTTCTCACAGAATAGAAGGTAATTATCGATCTAGATATCTTGAAGTTTTCAGATTGAATTAATCGATTCGTAATCGAGGAGGTTGATAGACTGTCCGGGAAACTTTTGCAGTATCTCTCGATCATTGGTTATCAATTTTGTTCCCAGACTCATTGATGCATGAACGTAGGCAGCATCATAGAATGTAATACCCTGTTTAACAGCGATTTTTTGAACTTCTGCAAGACTCGTAATTCTTACTTCCTCTATGCTTTCCAAGACCTCTCCCCAAAGTTCCATCATCTTTGGGACGCTCTGTAAATTTTTATCATACCGAGCCGCATTTCCGATTTCGTATTTTGTCAAGTCGAGCACTCGGATCCTACGGAGCAGATTAACATACGCAGGGCTCTTTAGTTTCAAAAGCAGAGGGTAAAGTGCAGAAGCGTCAATCACGTATGTGCGATCTGTCTTCTTCTCGTCTTCCTCGAATTCTTTATTGCCCGAACCCATTCTTCTTCAGTAACTCCTTTCATCTCTTGTTTTAATTGCTCTGCAATCTCTAGAAGCCTAGCTTGTTTTTTCTGGGAGACGGCTTCCTCCAGCGCGTTTTCTACTACTCCTCGAACATCCACGCCAAGCCTGGCGGCTTCTTCTTTGACCTTCCGATTCACCCTGACGGAGATTACGTCTGACGCCAATGTATACAGTAAATGTAAGCTTACATACAAATAAAGTTTACATTGCGCTTGAAGATATAGGTCCGGGATGGAAGGGAACCTGAAGGTTCATCCGATGTTCAATAGTGACTTCTGAATCGTTCTCATAGTTACTCAATGACTTCAGAGCTCCAACAAGTCGTGGGAAAACATGAACCCACCTTCAATAAACTAGGGATAGGATCCTAGATCCATTGAGCCGATCACAAACTCTCAGAGTAATTACCGGCATGTGCAATACATGATGCCCGTATAGAAGTATTACAGAAACGAACCGGATTCACGAGCCATCCAAACCTAATAAACCCTGGATTTGTTACAGATCCCGGTGTGGTAATCGATGTCTCAGAAAGAAAAGGCGCAGACATTTCGCGAACTGCATAAGAAAAAGGAATTGCTCATCCTGCCAAATGCTTGGGACGTCCCGAGTGCGAGGATATTTGAGAACACAGGTTTTCCCGCAGTTGCAACTTCAAGCGCCGGCATGATGGTCTCGCTCGGATACCAGGATGGAGAAACGATCAGCAAGGAGGAATTTCTGTCAGCCTTAAATCGAATCGCGAGAGTCCTATCCATTCCGCTCAGCGCAGACATTGTCGGCGGCTTTGGCGAAACTCCCGAAGAAGTGGGGCGCTTTGCAGGACAGGTAATACAGGCGGGAGCAGTTGGAGTAAACATCGAGGATTTCTCGCACGCGACAAAGAAACTCCATCCCGTGGAATTACAGCTTCAAAAAATCAAGGCGATAAGAAATCAGGCTGATCTCCTGGACATTCCGATCGTGATCAATGCAAGGACCGACGCCCTGAGATTTGCCGAGGGCGAAGACAAGATGCAGGAGGCGATCTCCAGAGCGAAGGCCTACAGAGACGAGGGAAGGGCAGACTGCGTTTATCCCATGGGTCTCGTTGATCACGACTCGATTTCAAGATTTGTCAGGGAGCTGGATTTCTTTCCCGTCAACGTCATGGTCCGAAAAGGTCTTCCAAGCATTCCCGAGCTGCAGAAACTCGGAGTAAAGAGGATAAGCTTCGGACCCACTGCGTCGTATGCGGCAATGGGACTCCTGAAACGGATATCGAACGACCTCTTGGAGAAACAGGACTTTCAAGGACTCGTGGAAGGTGCAATCTCGATTGACGAGCTGAACAGCCTAGCTATCCCGAGGTCTTAGTCACGATTCAAAGAATTGTTTCAAGATCTTTTAGAATGATAGTATCTCTCCCAAATCCTTCCTACCAGTCTCAGCAGACTTTTGCCAAGCTAGTCGGGATTATTTATTGCTAGTCTACTATTTCGCCGCAGGTCGCATCAACTGCAGTTGCAGTTATGGCACTGGCATAGTCAGACGCCAGTAGGACTGAAGCATTCGCAACTTCGGTGAGCAGTGGGAGTCTCCTCAGGGCAGAAGATGGAATTTCCACTTGACAATAGCTTAAGGCTTCGAAACTCTAACTATTCCATCAATCCCATCAAAATCAGAGTCAAACGAGATTACACTTTTTATTTTTCTATCATACATTATTCTCACGGAAATAACATCAGCGAAAGATAGTTTTTGACCGAACTTTAGAAAAAGGTGTAACGATCTCTCGCATAATCGTTTGTTAAGAAAGACAATCTTTGTGCTGGAATCAAAGAATAAAGTTTCAAAAACATGACTACCAGCTTTGGAGCCAAGTCGAGCTGCTACCCCGGTTATGCTCTCGGATAGGATCAGATCGGAGAGAACTTTCTCACCTTTGACGATACTTACCAGTTCCTTTGCTGCTTCATGGAATTGATCATCTTCGTCAGCAAGCGCTAAAATGAAACTAGAGTCTAGGAAGAAAGTCAGAATTCTCCCTTCTGTATTCTTTTCTTCAATTCAACCGCATTAGATCTTTTTCCGCTACGACCCAGAGCAAGAATATCTGTCAGGGTCGGTTTTTTTTGCAACTGGACTGAAACTCCCCTGTTTGAGATCTCCCAGAGGACTTCGTCGCCGACACCTATGCCGTAGCGCTTCCTTAATTTGGAGGGCACGACAACTTGAAATCCACAATTCAGGTATCCTGCCCTAACTCAAATTAGAGAAAATAAGTGTCAAGAGAGTTATTAATTGGGGTACGCAGATACAATTGAAAAAAAGGTGGGTAGAGAAGAATCTAGCGTTTCTTTACAGAAGCGAGAGCTTCTTCTCTTGTTGAAATGGACTTTCCGTGGACCCTTTGAGCATGGAATTGCACAACTGCTGCAGCGTCTTCTTCACCATGAGGTGTTGTGAAGGTAAAGCCGCAAGGACAGTCGACACCCAATTTGTCGGTCATTTTACGTCAGAAATGAAGAGTGAAGGAGATCGATTAAACAACGACGGGAATTGGATTGCCGAAATCCACAATAGCTAGCGGGCCCGAAGCTAGCGAAGATTAGGTCAATGGATGCAAATGACGTTCGCATATTCTGTGAGATGGCTTTTGCAGGGCTCAACCTAGTCGCTACAACTGCAAGACAAATTAGCCCTTCCACAATATCGAGAAAGATGGGTCTCGACGAAAAAACTGTCCGATTGCGAATTCGGAAAATGGAAGAGTCTGGATTCATCAAGTACTATCAAGCGAGACCAAACCTGTCGCTTCTTGGCATGAAGTACAACTGCTCGTGCCGCTTCGAGGCAATGAATGTGCCAACAAAATACGGTGTCCTTGATTACATCCAAAATCTCTACGGGGTCGTAGAAGCTTACGATTATCTGGGGCCGATAGTATCAGTTGCAATGGCAGGTGCTTCCGAAACAGACATTGCATCGCTCACCGGTCAAATCGCTGGGAGATTCGAGCTTACAAAGATGAGCCTTGGCGCGCAGAGGCTCCGGGACATGCAGAGAGAAAAACTGGACACCCTTGATTGGAAGATAATTCAGAAGCTGAGGTATGATGCTCACGTTACCGCCAAGGAAGTCGCGGACGCTCTTTCAATAACGCAACGAATGTCAGAGTACCGCATCGAAAAACTTCTCGACTCCGGATTTGTCACCATCAGACCGGTCATAAATCCCCTGTCGCAGCAAGGGGTAGTGTTCTACGAACTCGGAGTATCCATCGAATCTTTGAATCGGACCGAAGAAATGCTTCGCCAGAAACACAGCGGAAATATTTGGTCTATGCATACCGCCCCCAATGGAACCATAGTGATGGATATGTTCGGCTTCAAGCTTGCCGAGCCTGAAGAGAGAGCAATGGAACTCTTATCGATGGAGGGCGTGAAATGGTGTTCGATCGCAGTACTCAAAGAAGTTATTGAGCCTAAACGTCCAAACTGGATCGACGAGTTCATCCAAGATAACGCAGTTTCGAAATAGACTCATACTGTCTTGATGAGGCTCTTGATTTCACCCTCAGTAATCTTCGTTCCTGGATGGTGCTTGCTAAGGTGCATCTCGATATGTTCTACGACATCCTCGTCGCCGAGTGGAGTTATTACCGTCCATCCGCAAGCGCAGCTGCCCATCTTTGCCATGAGTAACCGAAAAGCGGGTTGCATTATTTAATTCATTCTACGCTTAATCTGATTTCACTCTCGTGGATTCCTTTGCAATGCTCGGGCCATCCTAGCTTCCCTCTTAGATCGATCTTGAGAGTTGCACATTAGGGCAGGATACGATTCAAGGCTGGTTGACTAAATGCGAGTGATGAGATTTTTAGCCCTAGTTTACCGGTAATTGTTCTTGGAGCTACGAAACGAATTAGGAACAGGATTCCCAGACGAATTTACATAGAATACCAATTGGGACTCTTTTGATACTTT